>DASWUW010000725.1:0-6138 GCA_036406335.1 Trebonia sp. | reverse complement strand
CGGCGAAGATGTCGCGGACCGGCGTCCCGGTGGGCCAGCCCACGTAAAAGGCGCGCACGGCCGCGGCCCCGGGCCTGCTGACCGCGGTCGGCACGGCGACGGCGGCGCCGACGCAGCGGCGGCCCGAGTCGCGCAGCAGCGCCGCAGCCGCGGCGGCCACCGGGGCGAGGGCCTGTTCCGGGTCGGCGGGCACCGGGGCGTCCCGCCCGAGCCGCCGCACCACGCTCCCGCCCAGGCCGACCAGCGCGACCTCGAAGCCGTCCGGGTGCACCTGGGCGGCCAGGGCCACCGGCCCGTCCGGAGCGGGCAGCAGCCGGTGTGAGGGACGTCCCTGCGGCGCCGCCTCGTCTCGTCCCGGCGGCCCGGCGTCCACCGTGATCAGCCCCAGGTCGCGCAGCTCGGCGGCCAGGGCGCCAGTGGTGGCGCGGGTGACGCCGAGCCGGCTGGTGAGGGCCGAGCGGGTGGGGGCCTGCCCGGTGTGAATCAAGGTCAGCGCCCGGCCGGCCAGGGTCGCGGACCCGGCCGGGGGCGCGCCGGTCAGGTCCACCCGGTTGTCCGCATTTCGATTAGCCTCTATCCTTATTTTGTGCAGCTACTATACAAAATACCGCCCGGGGTGGCCGGACGCAACGACCTGACCCGGCTACGCGCCGCCATCACGGTGTTCTTCGCCGTCGACGGCTTCATCTTCGCCAGCTGGGCGGTGCGCATCCCGGCGGTGAAGGCGGCGATCGGCGCGTCGCCCGCGTCCCTGGGCCTGGCGCTGCTCGGCGCGTCGGGCGGCGCGATCGCGACGATGACGCTGACCGGGGCACTGTGCCGGCGGTACGGCAGCCCCCGCGTCGCCGCGGTCAGCTGCGCCTGGCTGTCTCTGGCCCTGCTGCTGCCCGCCCTGGCCCGGTCCGCGCCGGCCCTCGGCCTCGCCCTGGTCGTGTTTGGCATCGGCTACGGGGGTCTCAACGTCGCGATGAACAGCCTCGCCGTCGGCCTGGTGGCCGCGCTGCGCCGCCCGGTGATGCCGTCATTCCACGCGGCGTGGTCGCTGGGCGGCCTGGGCGGCTCGGCGCTGGGCGGCCTGGCCGCCCCCGCGCTGACCCCGCTCGCCCACTTCGCGCTGGTCGGCCTGCTCGGCCTCGCGGTGACCGCGGTCAGCGGGCGGGTCATCCTTACCCGGCCGATCCCGGACCCTGGAACCGCCGGCACCGGCGGCACCGGCACGGCCCGCACCCCGGACGCGCAGCCGCGGACACCGGACGGCTCCCCGGCCGCTCCGGCCGGGACTGGCGGGGTATGGCGGACGGTGCTGCTGCTGGGGCTGATCGCGCTCTGCTCCACCTACGGGGAGGGGGCGATCAGCGACTGGGGGGCGCTGCACCTGCGCGAGGACCTGGGGGCCGCCGCGGGCCTGGCCGCGGCCGGCTATGCCTCCTTCGCACTGGCCGAGGCCTGCGGACGACTGGCCGGCAGCTGGCTGCTGGCCCGCCTCGGCCAAACCCGGGTGCTGGTGCTGGGCGGCGTCGTCACCTGCGCCGGGATGCTCGCCGCGGCCCTGTCGCCGGAGCTCCCCCTAGCCCTCGCAGGCTTCGCCCTTACCGGCCTGGGCGTGGCCAACGCGTTCCCGGCGGCCATGTCCAGGGTCGGCCTGCTGGCCGGGCCGCACGGCGTGGCGACCGCCTCTACCTGCGGCTACGCCGGCTTCCTGCTCGGGCCGCCGGTCATCGGCTTCCTGGCCAGCGCGGTCAGCCTGCGCGTGGCCCTGACCTCGGTCTCGCTGCTGGCCCTGGTCGCCATCGGGCTGGCCCGCAGAGCCGGCCGGCCTGGGTGAGGAAGCGTGATTTTCGCCGGCCCCGTTCCTCTCCCGTTTCCTCGCCCTGACGGCTGACCCGCCGTCAGGGGAGCATGTCGGCCGTCAGGCAGGCTTCCGTGGAGGGCATGCCGAGGTCGGCGGCGCGGCGGTCGGCCATCGCGAGCAGGCGGCGGATCCGCCCGGCGATCGCGTCCTTGGTCAGCGCCGGGTCGGCCAGCGCGCCGAGTTCCTCCAGCGACGCCTGCCGGTTGGCCACCCGCAGGCGGCCCGCCATCACCAGGTGCTCGGGAGCATCGGTGCCGAGGATCTCCAGCGCGCGCTCCACCCGGGCGCCTGCCGCGACCGCGGCGCGGGCCGAGCGGCGCAGGTTGGCGTCGTCGAAGTTGGCCAGCCGGTTGGCGGTCGCCCGGACCTCGCGCCGCATCCGGCGCTCCTCCCACGCCAGCACGCTGTCGTGCGCGCCGAGCCGGGTCAGCATCGCGGCGATTGCCTCGCCGTCCCGGATGACCACCCGGTCCACCCCGCGGACCTCGCGCGCCTTAGCCGAGATCTTCAGCCGCCGGGCCGCCCCGACCAGAGCCAGGGCAGCCTCCGAGCCGGGGCAGGTGATCTCAAGGGCCATGGAACGGCCCGGCTCGGTCAGCGACCCGTGCACCAGGAACGCGCCGCGCCAGGCGGCCTCGCAGTCGCAGATGCCGCCCGAGACCACCTGCCGGGGCAGCCCCCGCACCGGACGTCCGAAGCTGTCGATCAGCCCCGCCTGCCGGGCCAGGCTGTCGCCGCCCTTTACCACCCGGACCACGTATCGGTTGCCCTTGCGCAGCCCCCCCGGCGCGAGAACCAGCAGCTCGGACTGCTGGCCGAACACCTCGCTGATGGAGGCGCGCAGCCGCCGGGCCACGGCCGCGGTGTCGAGTTCGGCCTCGATCACGATGTGCCCGGAGGCCAGCGTCAGGCCGCCCGCGAAACGCAGCAGCGTCGACACTTCCGTCTTCCGGCAGCACGGCTTGACGACCGGCACCCGGCTGAGCTCGTCCTTCACCACGCCCGTCATCGCCATTGCGGTACCCCTTGTGTCTCTCCCGGGGGAACGACCCCCGTACCCCGCTAAGCAACCATTGTCTCGCGGCGGCCCCCCGGCCGCCGCACCGCGAACCCGCCCTCAGTGTCCCGCGCGGAACACCTGGCGGAAGGCCGCAGCCAGCCGCACCGGGTCGTGCCGCACCCCGTCCGCCTCGGCCACGTCGGCCAGGGCCAGGGAGGCACACAGCATCTCCGCTGCCTTTCTCAGGTCCTGCTCCGCCCCGGCCACCGCGCCGGAATCGGCCAGCACGACATCGAAAGCCAGTGATGGCGCGTGATCGGCGAGCACCTCCAGATGCCGGTGGGGCGAAAATCCCTCGGTCTCCCCTGGCTGCGGGACCAGGTTCAGTGTCACGAGTTTACGCGCCGCGGTGGCCGTCAGTGCGGACCTGAGCGACGGTACCAGCAGATGGGGCAGCACCGAGGAAAACCACGACCCGGGACCGAACACCACCCAGTCCGCCTCGAGTACCGCCGCGACCGCCTCCGGCACCGCGGGCGGATCGGGCGGCAGCAGCGTGATCGACCTCACCCGGCCAGGGGTGACCGCCACCGCCGCCTGTCCCCGCACCGTCGTGATCTCCCCCGGGCGGGCCGGGTCGGCCCCCTCCACCCGGGCGACGATGTCCAGCGGAACCGCCGCCATCGGCAGCACCCGACCGGTCACCCGCAGCAGCCGGCCCACCCAGTCGAGCCCGGCGACCGGGTCGCCGAGCAGGTCCCAGAGCCCGGCGATGAGCAGGTTGCCCAGGGAATGGCCGTCTAGGTCGCCGCCGCCGCCGAACCGGTGCTGCACCACCCGGGCCCAGGTCGTGCCCCAGTCGTCATCTCCGCAGAGCGCCGCCAGGGCCATCCGCAGGTCGCCCGGCGGCAGCACGCCGAACTCCTGCCGCAGGCGGCCCGACGACCCGCCGTCGTCGGCCACGGTGACGATCGCGGTCACCTCGTCGGTCACCCGCCGCAGGGCGGACAAAGAGGCGGCCAGGCCATGCCCGCCGCCGAGCGCCACGACCTTCACCGGTTCACTCCCGCCCGAGGTCGCGGTGCGACACGGTAACGTCACGGCCGGCCAGCCGGGCCGCGAGCTGCTCGGCGATCGCCACCGAGCGGTGCTTGCCGCCGGTGCAGCCGACGGCCAGCGTCACGTGGCGCTTGCCCTCCCGCTCGAACCCGGGCAGGACCACGTCGAGCACCGGCAGGTACGCGGCCAGGAACGCGGTCGCGGCAGGCTGGCCGAGGACATAGTCCCGCACGGACGCGTCGAGTCCGCTCAGCGGGCGCAGTTCGGGCACCCAGTGCGGGTTGGGCAGGAACCGGCAGTCGGCGACCAGGTCGGCGTCCACCGGCAGGCCGTACTTGTAGCCGAACGAGATGACGTTCAGCCGCAGCCCGGTCAGCGTGTTCCCGGCGAAGTAGCCCTGCATCCGGGAGCGCAGCTCGTGCACGTTGAGCGAGGTGGTGTCGAGCACGATGTCGGAGTCGCCGCGGACGGCGCGCAGCAGCTCCCGCTCGGCGCTGATCCCGTCCACGATCGTGCCCGTCCCCTGCATGGGGTGCGGCCTGCGGACGTTCTCGAAGCGCTGCACCAGCACCGCGTCGGACGCCTCGAGAAACACCACGTGCGGGCTCACGCCGCGGGCGCTGAGCGAGGAGATCGCGGACTTCAGGTCGGTGGAGAACGCCCGGGAGCGCACGTCCACGATGGCCGCGATGCCGCCCAGGGACGCGCGGTCAGCCAGGTCGAGCATGGTGGGCAGCAGCGCCGGGGGCAGGTTGTCGACCACGAACCAGCCAAGGTCCTCCAGTGACTTGGCCGCGGTCGACCGCCCGGCCCCGGACATGCCGGTGATGATGACGATGTCGGGCGCTCCGGGCAGCGTGCGCTCGCCGGCGTTCTCGGTCACTGGTCAGCTCCCCCGCGGGCCTGCCCGCTCGTCGTGCTCTGCAGCGCGGCCAGCACCGTCACCGCGACCTTGGGTCCGATCCCCGGCACGGCCGCGATGTCTTCCACCCGGGCGGCCGACAGCGCCTTGACCGACCCGAACGCCTTCAGCAGCGCGGAACGGCGCGCCGGGCCGAGGCCGGGCACGGAGTCGAGCGCCGAGGTGGTCGCGGCCTTCCCGCGCTTGGCCCGGTGATAGGTGATCGCGAACCGGTGCGCCTCGTCCCGCACCCGCTGCAGCAGGTAGAGGCCCTCCGACGTGCGCGACATGATCACCGGGTACTCCTGGCCGGGCAGCCAGACCTCCTCCAGCCGCTTGGCCAGGCCGCACACCGCCACGTCGTCGATACCGAGCTCGGCCAGGGCGGCCGCGGCCGCGGCCGCCTGGCCCCCGGCGCCGTCTACGACTACCAGGTTGGGCGGGTAGGCGAACTTGCGCGGCGGGGTAACCACCAGCCGTTCGGAGTCGGGCTGCTCTTGACCGCGGCCGGGCCCGGAGTCCTCCAGTCCCTCGGGATCGCCGAGGATGTCGAGCTCGCCCGATTCCTCGCGTTCCTCCAGGTAGCGGCGGAAGCGGCGGGTGATCACCTCGCGGATGGCGGAGATGTCGTCGCTGCCGTCGTCGCCCCGGACGGAGAACCGCCGGTACTCGCTCTTGCGGGCCAGGCCGTCCTCGAAGACGACCATGGACGCCACCACGTGGGTGCCCTGCAGGTTGGAGACGTCGTAGCACTCGATGCGCAGCGGCGCGTCGTCCAGGCCGAGCGCGTCCTGGATCTCCTGCAGTGCCCTGGACCGGGTGGTGAGGTCGCTCGCGCGGCGCAGCTTGTGCAGCGCCAGACCCTGGCCGGCGTTGCGGGCGACGGTCTCAGCCAGGGTCTTCTTGTCCCCGCGGAGCGGGACGCGCAGGTGCACCGGGCCGCCGCGGCGCTCGGTGAGCCACTCGGTCATCGCCTCCGCGTCCGGCGGCAGCTCGGGGACCAGGACCTCGCGCGGGATCCCGTTGCTGTCGGGAGAAGTGCCCTCGCCGTAGAACTGCCCCAGGAAGGCCTCCACGAGCAAGGCCGTGGTGGTCTCCTCTACCTTCTCCACCACCCAGCCGCGCTGGCCCCGGATCCGCCCGTCCCGCACGTAGAAGATCTGCGCCGCCGCCTCGAGCTGGTCTTCCGCCAGCGCGATGACGTCGCAGTCGGTGCCGTCGCCGAGCACCACCGCCTGCTTCTCGAGCGCCCGCTCGAGCGCCTTGACGTCGTCGCGGAGCCGGGCCGCCTTCTCGTACTCCTCGGCGTCGGAGGCGGCCTTCATC
>DASWUW010000724.1:0-14460 GCA_036406335.1 Trebonia sp. | reverse complement strand
CGTCGCCGCGCAGGAAGTCGGTGGCGCCGCTGGTGATCCAGGGCGGGAGGGCGGCCAGGCCGCCCGGGCTGACCTCGGTGGCCAGCAGCGGGATACTCAGGTGCTTGGCCAGGCGCACGTAGTTGTACATGTCGTGGGTGGGAAACGGGTCCTCGTACCAGTGGTAGCCGAGGTCCTGGATCGCCTGGCCGACCTTGAGCCCGTCGGTATAGGAGTAGCTCCAGGAGGAGTCGAGCATCAGCGTCATGCCGTCGCCGACCGCGTCCCTGACCGCGGCGCAGGCCTCGATGTCGAACGCGACCGGGGGCGCCCCGCGGGCCGGGAGCCAGGGGGCGCGCGGCGGGTGGATCTTGTAGCCCTTCCAGCCCTGCTGCTGCCAGTAGGCGGCCTCTTCGGCGTATTCCTCCGCCTTCTGGTGGTGGGCGGTGGAGAAGTAGGCCGGGATGCGGTCGCGGCAGGTGCCGAGCAGCCGGTGCACTGGCAGGCCCGCGGCCTTCCCCGCGATGTCCCACAGCGCGATGTCGACCGTGCCGACGGTATGCGGGGACAGGTAGTGCCCGAGGTTTTCCAGGTGCCGCCAGTGACGGCCGATGTCGAGCGGGTCCTCCCCGTTCAGCCAGGGCTTGACCACGGTGACGATCTGCTCGGCGATCTGGGCCGGGCCGGGGCCGGGGTTGGACAGGAAGGCGTTGCCCTCGATGCCCTCGTCGGTCTCGATCCGCAGGACCCCGAGGGGTACCGGGCGGGCGGGACCGAAGCTGGCCGACCGCGATTGCCGGCGTTCGTGCAGGACGACCGTGATATCCGTGATGCGCACGCCCCCTGACGTTACTCGCCTCGCGGCGGAACGTCAGGGGGCGTGCGGGTGCTAAGTCAGCCCACCCCGGGTTAGCCCAGGCCGTTGGCCGTGATGAACGCCTGGGCGGCGGTGGTGTAGTTCTCCTTGTCGGTGATGACCTTGACGTCCAGCGCCAGCAGGGCGCTGGTGGTCAGCTTGGCGTCCACCGCGTTCAGGGTGGAGCTGATCGTGGAGGTGAGGGCGGGCTTGTAGACGAGCGGGATCACGTTCTGCGCGGCGAAGTTGAACTTCGGGTCGGCCAGTGAGACCAGCTTGTCCGTGATGAGCTGCGGCGTGGTGGTGAACACGTCCGCCGCCTGCACCTTTCCGCCGGTAAGGGCGGACAGCGTGATGGGTCCCGAGGTGTCGAGCGGGTCGAAGGACTTGAACGTGAGGCCGTAGTTCGCCTTCAGCCCGGCGATGCCGTCGGAGCGGGTCTTGAACTCAGGCGGGCCGCCGAGCACCAGCTGCGACGCGTACTTGGCCAGGTCGGCGATCGTCTTGAGGTGGTCCTTGGCCGCGGTCGCCTGGGTGACCGCGATCGAGTCGCTGTCCTGTGCCGGGGCCGGGTTGAGCACGGTGAGCGTTGACGGGAGCTTGGACGCGAGGGCCGCGTCCACGGCCGTGGTGGTCTTCGCGGTGGAGGTCTTGTCGGCCTCGACGGTGAGCAGGGTGCCGTTGTACTCGGGGATGATCGTGATGGCGCCCTTCTCGATCTGGGGGTAGTACACCTCACGGGCCCCGATGCTGAGCTTGGTGCTGACCTTCACCCCCTTGGCCTGCAGGGCCAGGGCGTAGACCTCGGCGATGGCCTCGTTCTCGGGGAAGTTGGCCGAGCCGATGACCACGGAACCGGACGACGGGCCGCCGCCGAGCGGGTTGGAGGCGGCGCTGGACGAGGAAGCGCCGGTGGCCGCGGGCGCGGACGAGGTCGAGGAACTGCTGCTCGAGCACGCGGCCACGGCGGCGACGCCGGCGACCGCGAGCGCGGCGATCCCGCTCTTGGCGGTGATCTTGATGGTCATATGGGTTCCCTCCGTATGGTTCTTTCAGTTGGACTTGGCCTGCTTGCGCAGGCCAGCCGGGGTGAGCAGCCAGGCAAGGCCGGCGAAAAGCGCGAGGACGAGGATGGCGAGGATGACGACCAGCAGCGCCCCGCCCGCCACCGGGCCGTAATCGTTGCTGGCCAGGCCGTCGAAGATAAAGCGGCCGAGGCCGCCCAGGCCGATGTAGGAAACGATGGTGGCGGTGGCGACCACGAAGATCGCCGAGGTGCGCAGGCCGAGCAGGATCAGCGGCATCGCGATCGGCACCTCCACCCGGGTGATCTGCTGCCAGGTGGTCATGCCGACGCCCGTGGCGGCGTCCCGGACGCCGGGGTCGACGCCGGCGACGCCCTCGGCCGCGTTGATGAGGATCGGCGGGACGGCCAGCACCGCCAGCGGCAGCAGCCAGGTGAGGGTGGTGGAGGTGATGTCGACGGCGAGCAGGATCAGCAGGCCCAGAGTGGGGATAGAGCGAAACGCGTTGGCGACGTTGATCACCACGTCGGCCGTCTGCCCGCCCCGGTGCCCGATCGCGACCCCGGCCGGGATCGCGATGACCGCGGCGATCAGCAGCGGCAGCGCGCTGTAGCCGAGGTGCGCCAGCAGCTGATGCGGGATGGACCCGTTGCCGCGCCAGTTGGCGCTGGTGGTGATCCAGTCCCAGGCGTAGGAGAAAAAGCTCACGCGCGCACCGCCCACGGGGTCAGGACCCGCCGGATCATGATCAGGATCAGGTCGCAGACCAGGGCCAGCACGACGACCAGGACCAGGCCGACGTAGACCTCGGTCGGGAAGGACCGCTGCAGCCCGTCGGTGAACAGGTAACCCAGGCTGGACACGCCGATCAGCTGGCCGATGCTGGCCAGGCTGATGCCGGCCACCACGCCGATGCGCAGCCCCGCGATGATCACCGGGGTGGCCAGCGGCAGCTCGATGGTGACCAGGCGGCGCAGCGGCCCGTACCCCATCGCGGTGGCCGCCTGCGTCACCGCGGGCGGGACGGCGCGCATCCCGGCGACGACGTTAGGCAGGATGACGCAGAGCGAGAAGACGGTGAGCGCGATGCTCACGGTCGTGTCGGTCAGCCCGAACGCCGGGATCAGCGCGATGAACAGCGCCAGCGACGGCACCGCGTAGAGAATGTTGATCACGGTCAGCACGGGCGGGTAGAACCAGCGCCAGCGGGCCGCGACGATGCCCAGCGGCAGCGAGATCACCAGGCCGATCAGCGCCGGGACCACTCCCAGAAAGAGGTTCTGGCGGGTTAGCTGCCAGATCAGCGCGCCGTTGCTCGGGATCCAGGACCACATCACGGCAGCGGCCCGTCCTGTTCCGCCGGCTGGCTGCGCCCGCTGTCCGCCGCCTGGATGGCGGCGCGGAGCTGGTCGAAGCTGGCGACGCCGAGCACCCGCCCGTCGCCGTCCACGCCGACCGCCTGGCCCGCCGGGGACAGCACGGCAGCGTCGAGCGCGGCCCGCAGCGAGTCCCGGCCGACGACGAAGGAATGGCCGAGAGCCTCGGTCCCGGCCTGGGCGAGCGGGGTGTCGGCGGGCAGCGCGGCCAGCTTCGCCGTGTTCACCCAGCCCCGGGGGGCGCCCTCGGCACCGGTCACCAGCAGCCACGGCTGCCCGGCGGCCCGCGCCTGGGCGACGGTCGCGTCCGGGGGCAGCACCGGGCCCGGGGAGAGCTTCAGCTCCCCGGTCTGGACGAAGGACAGCCGCCGGATGCCCCGGTCGAAGCCGACGAAGCCCGCCACGTAGTCGTCGGCGGGCGCGGCGAGCAGCTCCTCCGGCGGCGCCACCTGGGCCAGCGTGCCGTGCGGGTGGAACAGCGCCACCACGTCGCCTACCTTGATCGCTTCCTCGATGTCATGGGTGACCAGCACGATCGTCTTCTGCAGCTGGGCCTGCAGGGACAGCAGCTCGTTCTGCAGCGAGGCGCGGACGACGGGGTCGACGGCGCTGAACGGCTCGTCCATCAGCAGCACCGGCGGGTCGGCGGCCAGGGCGCGGGCGACCCCGACGCGCTGCTGCTGGCCGCCGGACAGCTGGTGCGGGTAGCGCCTGGCCACACCCGGCTCGAGGCCGACCAGGGTAAGCAGTTCCCGCGCGCGGTCGCGGGCCTTCTTCCGCGGCCAGCCGTTGAGCACCGGGACCGTGCCGATGTTGTCCTCGATGGTGCGGTGCGGGAACAGGCCGGTCTGCTGGATGACGTACCCGATGCCCCGGCGCAGCTGTGCCGGGTGCCGGGTGGTGATGTCGGTGCCGTCGAGCAGGATCCGGCCCTCGGTCGGCTCGATCAGGCGGTTGATCATGCGCAGGGAGGTCGTCTTGCCGCATCCGCTGGGCCCGACGAACACCATCGTCTTGCCGTCGGGCACCTCCAGGTCGAGCGCGTCGACCGCGACCGTCCCGTCCGGGTACCGCTTCGTCACTGCCTCGAACGTGATCAAACCGCTGCCAGGCCCTTCCGCATAAATATCTTATTTCCGACCGTATTTACCTGAAATATAGGAGGACTTCCACCTCACCGTTATCCGGATCACTGACCCCGAGCCGCATTCCCTCCACCCTAACCGGCGTCACCAGCCCCGCCCACCACCCGGTGTTCAACTTTCGCTAACGATTACCCACGGCTTGGCGGGAAATGCGCGGGTACTCGCACTGGAATACGGAGACCCGGAGCCGGCCTGGCCGCGATCGGCCCTGGTGGGAGACTGGGCGGGTGGAGACTGACCTGGCCCCGCGGCTGCGGGAGATCTGCCTGGCGCTGCCCGAGGTGACCGAGCGCCCGTCGCACGGGGCGCCGACCTGGTTCGTCCGGGACAAGAAATCGTTCGTGACGCTCTGGGCTTCCGGGCACCACGGCGACGGCTTCCCGCACCTGTGGTGCGCCGGACTGCCCGGCGCGCAGGAGGCGCTGACTGGATCGGCCCCGGACCGGTTCTTCCGGCCGCCCTACGTCGGGCACCGCGGCTGGATCGGCATGCGCCTGGACGGCGACGTTGACCGGGCTGAGCTCGCCGAGCTGTGCGCGGACGCCTACCGTGCGGTCGCGCCGGCCCGGCTGGTCGCGCGGCTGGACGCCGGCTGACCCGGTCGCGGTTCAGGCGGAGCCGTCGTACTGGGAGGCCTGCAGGGTATAGAGCTCGGCGTACTGCCCTCCGGCCAGGGCCATCAGCTCGGCGTGGGTCCCCGTCTCGAGGACCTGACCGCGGCCGAGGACGTAGATGCGGTCGGCGTGCCGGACGGACGCGAGGCGGTGGGTGATGATCAGCACCGTGCGGTCCTCGGCCAGCGTCCGCAGCGACGAGAACAGCGCGTACTCCGCCCGGGCGTCCAGGGCCGCGGTCGGCTCGTCCATGATCAGCAGCGGGGCGGTGCGGTAGAAGCCGCGGGCGGCGGCGATGCGCTGCCACTGCCCGCCGGACAGTTCCGCGCCGTTCTTGAACTGCCGGGCCAGCAGGGTGTCGTAGCCCCGGGCGAGCTCGTCGATCACGGTGTCGGCGCCGGAGGCGGCGGCCGCGGAGGCCAGGAGGGCGTCGTCCAGCAGCCGCCCCATGATGATGTTGTCCCGCACCGTGAGCGGCCAGTTGCCGTGGTCCTGGGCGATGACCGCGATCCGCTCCCGCAGCGGCTCGCCGTTCACGTCCGCGATCGACACGTCGTCCCAGCAGACGGTCCCGGCCTGCGGCCGGTACAGCCCGGCGAGGATCTTGGCCAGGGTGGTCTTCCCCGACCCGTTCTCGCCCACCAGGGCGACCACCTCGCCCCGGCCGATCTCGACCGACACGTCGCGCAGCGACGGCTCGTCCGCACCGGGATAGCTGAACGTGACTCCCGACGCGGTGATCCGGTCGAACTCCGGCGGCGCCCCGACCGGGCCGGGCGGCGGGATGCGGGTCTGAGCGTCCTCGCAGAAGGACAGGTAGTCGGAGAAGTACAGGCCGTCCTCGTAGGTCTGGTTGACCGAGTACATCAGCTGCTGCAGCGACGCGGCCGCCGACCGGAGGGCGAGCACCGCGGTCCCGGCGACCGACAGCGCGAGGAACCCGGTGGCGAGCAGCACGCCGAGCACCGCGTACACCCCGGCGGTGGCGAGGCCGCCGAGGGAGCTGCCGATCAGCTTGGTCGCCGTCTGCTGCTGGGCGGCCTTGAGCTCGGCGTTGCGGGCGTAGGCAGCCAGCCGCGACACGCGGCCGAGCAGGAAGGCCCGCATGGTGAACGAGCGCAGCTCGGCGGCGGTCCGGCGCTCGGCGATCAGGTTGGACAAGACGTACTTGCGCCGGTAGGAGTCGATCAGCGCGAACCGGGTCAGGTAGCTGATGCGGGCGGAGCGTACCGCCGCCCACGCACCCGGGAGCTGGGCCAGCAGCAGGACGGCGAGCAGGACGGGCTGCAGCAATCCGACCACGACCGCCGCCGAGGCGAGCCCGGCGAAGGCCGTGAGAAAGTTGATCACGTCGTTGACCAGCGCCGACGCCGACCCTACGCCGCGGTCCCGGGCCCGCTGCATCCGGTCGTGGAAATCCGGGTCGTCAAAGGCGGCCAGCTCCACCTGGGTGGTCAGGTCGTACAGCCGCACCTCGACGATCTGGTCCACCTGAGGTTCCAGGCGGCTCTGGGCCCAGCCCGCCGCCGTCGCCACGCCGGACCGGATCGCGGTCGCGACCGCGACCAGGATCAGTGACGGCAGCGCCGCCCGCACCCGGTGCGGAGTGGGGCCGGCCGCGAACAGCGCCTGCAGCACGCCGGTGGTGGCGAACAGCGCGTAACCGCCGAACACCCCGGAGGCCAGGTTGAGCACGACCGTCGCACCGGTGTCCCGCCTGCTGGCCGACCAGCCCAGGCTCACCGCCTGCCTGATCAGCGCGGGAAAGCGGCGCCCGACGTCGCTGAACTTGACGGTGGCCATCCGCTCGTCGTACATCCGCCAGTAGTGCGAGGTGAGCTCGGCCGTCTCGTGGTCGTCTTCCCCGGCCGCGGCCGGCCCGCTGCCGCCTTGCGTCCGGACACGCCAAAGACCGCGCCACCACCCCGTCGCCATGCCATGAGTATGCGGCGGTTCGTCACTTTAAGCCACCACTTAGATCCGTATCCGGCTGGACCTGCCGTTCCCCGGGGCACGGCCGGGCGCTACCGCCGCGGCCCGCTGCTAGCTGGCCGCGGCCGGGGGCTGCAGCAGCGGGAAGGTGACCTCGCGGCGAAAGGTGAAGCCGAGTTCCTGGTACAGCCTGATCGCGGTGTTGGTGGCGATGGCGTGCAGGAACGGGGTGTCCCCGCGGGCGATGATGCCGGCCGCCACGGCCAGGGTGAGCCGGGAGGCCAGCCCGTGGCCGCGCCAGGCGGGGTCGGTGCAGACGGCGCTGATCTCGGTCCAGCCCGGCGGCCGGAACCGCTCGCCCGCCATCGCGACGAGCTCCCCGTCGCGCCGGATGCCGAGGTAGCGGCCCAGCTCGATCGTTCGGGAGAAGAACGGTCCCGGCTTTGTCCGCTCGGTCAGGCTGAGCATGTCGGGGACGTCAGCCGGGCCGAGCGGCACGGCCTCGTCGTCCGGCTTGGCGTCCAGGGTGGCGGCCACGAGCTGCACGCCCTCGCCCTGCCAGAGCAGTTCCCAGTCCGGCGGCGGCGGCGCGCCCAGCGCGGGAAACGCGGCGGCCTCCCCCGGCCCGATCAGCGCGGCGGCATCCGCCCAGTCCTGGGCGCCGGGCTGATCCGGCAGCGCGGCGAACGGGCTGACCTCGCCCTGGTAGCGGACCGCGCGTCCCCGGGTGCGGGCGAAGCCGGCGTGCACGCCGGTCAAGGACGCGTAGACCGGGTTGTCGAGCGGATGCCCCATCGTGCCTGCCACGCCAGCCACGCTATCAATAACCGGCTCGCGTCCCGGAGACCCGGCTCGCGGGCTACTCGGCACGCAGCACCTGGCCGGGGCGCAGCCGGGCCGCCCGCCAGCCGGGCCACAGGGCCAGCAGGTTCGCGCACAGCAGGGCGGCCGGAACGATCAGCACCAGGGCCCACCGGGAGAGCGGCGGCTGGTAGGCCAGCGGGGTGAAGTTCGCGACCACCCGCCAAACACCGCGGCCGACCACGAGACCGAGCGGGATGCCGGCTGCGAGCCCGACGACGGCCAGCAGGGTGGCCTGGGTGACGATCACCCGGCGGGCCTCCCTGCTGGTCAGGCCGAGCGCGCGCAGGACCGCGAGTTCGCGGCCGCGGCGGCGCACCGCGGTGACCAGCGCGTAGCCGACGGCGGCGACGGCGAGCAGCCCGAGGAACCCGCCCAGCACCTTGGGCAGCACCGCGAGGTCCTCGAGCGTCGTCACCGGCGCGGCCGGCCCCCAGAGCGTGAACGGGAAGGCCGCGCCGCCCTTGATCCTCGCCGCCGCCGCCGTGAGCGTCCGGGCCGCGCGGCCCGGGTCGGTCCCCGGCCGCAGAGCGACCAGGGCCACGTGGAACTTGTAGGCGTAGGCCGCGCCGCGGAACAGCCGGTCGTACCCGCCCGGAGTCAGCCAGGCGCCCTGGTCGTCGTCGTTGTGCGGCCCGGCGGGCACGAACGCGATACCGGAGACGGTCATCCCGCGCGACGCGGGACCGCCGGACAGCCGGATCACCGACCCGACGCCAGCCTGCAGACGGTGCGCCGTGGTCGGCCCCAGCGTGATCTCATCCGGGCTGCCGGGCATCCGGCCCGCGGTCAGCGTGACCGGTACCGACTTCCCCGCGACCGGAGCGTAGGTGAAGCTCTCGACGGATACGCCCTTCGACTGGGCGCCCCCGACGCGGACGTCGAGGAACCCGCTGACGTCGGGACTGGCCGCCACCGCCCGCGAGACCTGGGCCGACGGGCCGAAGTCCTGGCCGTTGTAGCCGTAGTACGTGTCCAGCTGCCAGGTGATGCCAAACCGGGCCGGGTTGGCGGCCGCGTCGGCTATGCCGGCGGAGAAGGTGAACACGGCCAGTACGCCGAGCACCCCGGCCACCGCGCCCGCGATGGCCGGGAACACGGGCACGGCCGACCGCCCCCGGCCGGGCTCGAAGGCGAAGCGCGCTCCGACCACGGCCGCGACCGGCAGCCCGGCACCCGCGGCGGCCGACGCGACCAGCGATCCGCGGGACGACGCGCCGGCCCGCCTGCGGTTCAGCGCGGACCAGGTGATCAGGGCGGTAGCGCCGGCCACCAGGAGCACCGCGACCGCCCAGCCGGGACCGAGGACCAGCCAGTCGGCGTTGAATCCGGGGTCGGGCTCGGCCAGCGAGGCAATGCCGATCGGCATCCACAGCGACGCGACCAGGGCGGCCGCCACGCCGGCGGCCGCGCCGACGGCCGCCGCCAGGCCCGGTGCCAGCGCCGCGGCCACCGCTGCCTGCCGCCGGGTCAGCCCGACCGCCTGCAGGACACGCAGGTCGTCGGCGGCGCCCGCGGCGTACCGGGCGACCGTCTGCCCGACCAGGAACAAGGCGGCGAGCAGGGCCGCGACGGCAAAGGCGAGCAGGCAGACCGCCTCGTAGCCGGTGGCCTTGCGGATCGGGTCGCCGAGCCACTGGGCGTTGTCCATCACGTCGATGTCGGACCGGCCGGTCACCCGGGTCAGGTCGGCCTTGAAGGCGGGGATCTGCGCCTCGCCGCCCTTCAGCCGGAGCAGCGCGTTGGAGAAGCTGGCGGTGTTCTTCGGGTCGTTACCCAGGACGTACTGACGGTACTGCTGGAAGAACGCGTAGGTGGGCAGCACTCCCCCGCTGTCTCCGGGCTGGTCCAGCCAGAAGGGCGACCGTGCCACCCCGACGATGCGCACCGTGGCCACCGGGCCGAGCGGCTTCCCGGTCGAGGCGTCGAAGCCGGCGGCGGCCTGAGCCGGCGACGAGAGGCGGACGGTGAGCAAGGCGCCCACCCGCAGGTGGTGCGCGGACAGGTAATGCGGGGTGGCCACCACCTCGTCGGCCCGGCTGGAGACGTACATCCGCCCCTGGAGGATGACCGGCCGCTCGACGGTCTCCAGCATGCCCGCGTTGCCCGGCGGGAACTCCAGGTCGGTACCGCCGCCGGCGGCGGTACCGGCCGGCGTGACCAGGGCGCCGTAGTAGACGACGAACAGCGCTGAGGCGCTGACCTCGGGCAGCGCCTCGACCTTGGACCAGTCGAAGCCAGGCTGGTTGGCCAGCACGCTGACGGTGGCGGGAAGGGAGCGCGCCCAGAGCCGGTCGAATGCGGTCTGCCCGCGGCGCGCCCCCGCGGCCGCCGCCAGCACCGTCCCGGTCGTCAGCGCCACCAGCAGCGCGAGTACCACCAGCGAACGCCACCGCCGCCGCAGGTCAAGCCGCAGCCAGGTAGCTGCCATGTCCATACCGGCTCCCCCAGTCCCGCCGTTCAGCCTCACCTAATCAGGCCGTGCGGCCGGGGACAACGGGGCCAGGTCTACTTACACCGGGAGGGTAGCCCCACCCCCTGCAGCCGGAGGCGGCGGTCCGGTCCACCACCGGGGCAGGGAGGCCACCCCGCCCCGGCGGTACTCCTCAGACCGTCTCGGTTTCCTCGGCCGGGCCGGGCGGGGCCGGGTCCACGTCACTACCCAGGTAGGCGGCGATGACCCGGGGGTCGCGGCGGACCTCTTCCGGGGTGCCCTCCGCGATGACCTGGCCGAATTCCAGCACCACGACCCGGTCGCAGATGCCGAGCACCAGGCCCATGTCGTGCTCGATGAGGAGCATGGACTGACCCTGGTCGGCCAGCTTGCGCAGCGTGACGCCCAGTTCCTCGGACTCGGCGGTGTCCAGCCCGGCGGCCGGCTCGTCCAGGCACAGCAGCTTCGGCTTGGCCACCAGCGCGCGGGAGACGCCGACCAGCTTGCGCTGGCCCGAGGACAGCTGCGCCGGCTCCGCCTCGGCGGCCCAGTCCATGCCGACCAGGGCCAGGGTCTGCTTGGCGTCGTCCTCGGTGACCCCGCTTTCCCGGGCGGCGACGGTGAGGTTCTCGAACACGCTGAGGTCGTCGAACAGCTCGGTGGACTGCCAGGTGCGGGTCAGGCCGCCGCGGGCCCGCTCGTGGGCGGGCAGACCGCGCAGGCCGCGGTCGCCCAGCCGCACCTCGCCGGTCGAGTTCACGAAGCCGGAGACAGCGTCGATGAGCGTGGTCTTGCCCGCTCCGTTGGGGCCGATAAGACCGACCAGCTCGCCTTGCCGGACGTTGAGGCTCACGTCGCTCAGCGCGTGGACGCCGCCGAAGCGGACGGACAGGCCGGTGACGGTCAGCACCTCCGGGCGGCCGGACAAGTCCGGGCGCTCGGTGCGCGGGGTGATCCGCTCCCGGTTGGCGGCGTCGACATCCGGCGCGTGCACCTGCGGTTTCTTGTGCGTCCGGCGGTAGATGTCGCCGGCCACGCCGGTCGGGTTCCGCAGCAGGGTAAAGATCAGCACCACACCGCCGAACAGCAGGAACCAGTTGCCGTCCAGGCCGAACCAGTCCTGCAGCGCGTACGGGAACAGCGCCTGGGCCGAGACCAGCCCGGCGAACACCGCCCCGGAGATCAGCGTGATGCCGCCGGCGTAGGCGAACGCGATCAGCGACAGGGCGGTGATCGGGTCGTAGCGGTCCTGGCTGACCGAGCCGAAGTCGTAGGCGTAGAGCACGCCCGCCACGCCGGCGATGAACGCGGCGATGGTGAACGCGTACAGCTTCACCGTGCGCGGGTTGATCGCGGCGGCGGACGCGGCCCGCTCGTTGGAGCGGATGGCGAGCATCTGCTGGCCGAGCTTGCCCCGCCGGATAGTCCCGACCCCGACCGCCAGCAGGATGAGGCAGGCCAGGCAGACCCAGCCGAACACCGGGGACGGCACGTTGCCGTCGATGCCGCGGAACCCGGCCTGGGAACCGAGGTCGAGGCCGAAGAACTTCGGCTCGGGGACCGGGGACCCGGTGGAACCGCCGCCCCAGGTGGTGTTGGTGAACCCGAAGTTCTCGATCGCGACCGCGCCGGCCAGGGTGACGACGGCGAGCGAGACGCCGCGGACCCGGACCGCGGAGACGGCGGTGATCACCCCGATGATCACCGAGACCGCGATGCCGATCACCGCCCCGGCGGCGAACGTGATGCCGAAGTTGACCGCCATGTGGCTGACGGTGAACCCGGCGGCGCCGGCCAGGCTGAGCTGGATCACCGAGATCTGGCCGACGTAACCGGTGATGACCACCAGCGACAGCGCCATGATCGCGCCGATCAGCGTGTTGACCAGGGCCTGGCGGAAGTCGAAGGGGAAGACGATCAGCAGCACCGCGCCGAAGACGGCGCAGATCAGCGCGGTCCGCCACAGGTGCTGCGGGCGCGGCGCCTCGGGCAGCCTGCGCTCGACGATCTCGCCCCGTCCGGGGATGCGCGCGCCCCGCCAGAACAGCACGCCGATGATGATGAGGAACGCCAGCAGGTCGGTCGTGCCGGGCAGGGCGACCCCGCCGGACTGGGGGAACCAGGTCTGGGCGGACATGTAGTCGATCAGCGAGTAGAGGATGCTGATGGCGAACCCGGAGACGGCCGCGGCCCAGAACGAGGTGAACGACGCGATCAGCGCGGCGGCCAGGGCGGGGATGATCTGCAGCGGCAGCGTCGTCGGGTCGAGCTGGGTGATGGCGGCGGCGAGGATGCCCAGCACGCCGGCCAGCAGGGAGGACAGCAGCGTGTTGGCCAGGCCGATGCGGACCGGGTTGAGGCCGCCCAGCATGGCGGCGGTCTCGTTCTCCGAGGCCGCGCGGGTGGCCAGGCCGAACCGGGTCCACTTGTAGGCCGCCCACAGTCCGGCGGTGACGACCAGGACCGCGCCCGCCAGGATGATGATGTCCCAGCCGACGTTCGAGCCGAACAGGATGAAGCCGGTGGTCGGCAGGATCGTCGGCTCGGGCTGCGGGGTGGTGCCGAAGGCGAGCAGCATCGCCGACTGGGCGATCAGCAGCACGCCGAGCGAGGAGACCATCTTGGACAGGGGCGAGGAGTTGCGCAGCGGACGGAACACCGCGAACTCGATCAGCGCCCCGACGGCCACCACGAACACCAGGGCGAGCACCAGTGCGGCGGCGGTCGGCAGCGAGGCGATCTTGCCGCTGCTCAGCGCCCAGAAGGCGTAGCCGCCGAGCATGGCCATGGCGCCGACCGAGAGGTTGATGATCCCCGATCCCCGGTAAGTCAGCACGACGCCGAGCGAGATGCCCGCGATGAGCGCGCCGGAGCCGAGCCCCAGCACGATAAACAGCAATATTTCGTCCACTGCGCGTCTTTCCTAGGGAGACCGGTGCCGGGCCTGAGCCCGGCTCTTCGACTGGTGCGTAGATTTCGAGTGCCGGCGTGACCGCAGGGCGCGGCGCGGACTGAGACGCCGCGGCGCGCCGCGGTTACGGGCACGTGCCCGTGACCGCGGCGCGGCCGGTGCCGGCGGGCGCGCATTTCCTGCTTAGCGCCCGTTTCTGTTCAGCGGGTGATCAGCCGTTGTCGTTCGCCGGCGGCTTGGTCCAGCCCTGTACCTTGACGAACTTGTGGCTGCCCTCGTAATCGAAGAACTGCACCTGGTCGTTGCAGACCGCCGGGGCGGCGGCGAACTGGCCGCAGACCAGGGACGGGGCGCCGAGGGCCTGCGGGCCCTTGAACGACTTCGCCGCCGCGTAGACCGAGGTCTTGCTGATGCCGGCGAAGCCGACCTGGTTGAGCAGCTTGTCAACGGTCAGGATCTCGCCGAAGTTGACGATCTCCCACGGGTCGGGCGCGTTCGCCGGGGTGGTGTACTTGCCGGTCACCGTCGTGTAGGCGGGCATACCGGGGTCGGTCGTGTCGCCGAACAGCGAGCTGGCGATCGAGTACGTCCACTTGGGGAAGTCGCCGAGGCCGGCGGCCACCGTCCCGGACAGGCACAGCGGCGCGGAGACGATCTTCTTCGCGTCGGTGATGCCCTGCTGGGTGAGGGCCTTGGCCAGGTTGACGCAGTCGGTGGCGTCGGCGTAGGGGACCACCAGGTCGGCAGTCGACGCGTGGGCCGCCGCCAGCACCGAGGTCAGGTTGGTGTCGCTGACCGGGTACGGGGCCATGGTCACGGTGACCCCGGCCGCCTTCAGGCCGGCCTGGATCGCCAGCGCGCCCGGGGTGATGCCCGGGGTCTGCGGGTAGATCACCGACGCGGTCTTGGCGTGCAGCTGGGTGGCGTAGGTGCCGATCGGCCCGAGCACGTGGGTGGAGTCACCGAACAGGATCACGGTGTTCTTCGCCACGGCGTCGAACGGGGTGACCGCCACGCCGTCGATCACCGGGATCTGCCCGGCCAGGGTGTTGAAGAACGACTGGGCGCCCACCGCGACGCCGCCGGTCGCGACCAGCGAGAGCGACTTGTCCGCGAGGAACTGGTCGGCGCAGGTGGTGCCCTGCTCCTCGGTGGTGGTGAAGCAGGTGTCCAGCTTCAGCGGGTGGCCGCCGACCCCGCCGAGTTCCTTGTTGATGTAGCTGACCGCCATCGCGGCGCCGTTGCTGGCCAGCGCGCCGGGCGGGTTGGCGTCGCCCTGCTCGTTGAGGTAGCCGACGGTGACCGGGGCGAGCGAGGCGTTCGCGGC
>DASWUW010000723.1:0-1523 GCA_036406335.1 Trebonia sp. | reverse complement strand
GGGCGGGCGGCCGGACCCTGCTGCGGGCCGACCGGGGCGGCGGATCGGCTGGCCCGGCCGGAGCCGAGGCGGCCGAGGCGATCAACTCGGCGGGGGCCGTTCTCGTCTCCGACTACGGCCGCGGCGTCACCGCCGACGAGCGCATCCGGGCCACGCTGAGCCGGCTGGCGAACCGGATCCCGCTGATCTGGGATCCGCACCCCCGGGGCAGCAGCCCGGTACCGCAGAGCCGGCTGGTCACGCCGAACTACGTCGAGGCGGTCGCCGCGGCGGGCCAGCCGGCCGCGGCGGGCCACCAGCTGCTCCGGTCCGCCGCCGCGGCGGCCGGGCAGCTGAGCCGGTCCTGGGCGGCGAGCGCGGTGGCGGTCACTCTCGGCGAACGAGGATCGGTCCTGGTCCAGGGGGACGCCAGCCCGCTGGTGGTGCCGGCTCAGCGGCTGGCCGTCACCGACACCTGCGGGGCCGGCGACCGCTTTGCCGCCGCGGCCGCCGCCGCGCTCCGGCAAGGTGCCCTCATTTCCGAGGCGGTCACCGTCGCGACGGCGGCCGCCTCGTCCTATCTCGCGGCGGGGGGAGCCAGGCGGTACTCGTCGCCGGCCAGGACCCGCGCCGTGGTCCTGCCGCCGCGTCCCGGGCTCCGGCCGGCGGCCGCGCCGCCGGCCGGCGGCCGGGCGGCTCAGGACGCGGCGGAGCTGGCTCGCCGGATCCGGGCGGCGGGCGGGACCGTGGTCGCGACCGGCGGCTGCTTCGACCTGCTGCATGCCGGGCACGTCAGCCTGCTGCAGGCAGCCCGGTCGCTCGGCGACTGCCTGATCGTCTGTCTCAACTCGGACCACTCGGTACGCAGGCTGAAGGGCGAAGGACGCCCGCTGAACACCGAACCGGACCGGGTCGACGTGCTGACCGCCCTGGGCTGCGTGGACGCCGTCACCGTATTCAGCGAGGACACGCCCTGCGCAGTGCTGGAACGGATACGGCCCGATATCTGGGTCAAGGGCGGCGACTACGACGGCCGCGACCTGCCCGAGGCCGCGCTGCTCAGTGACTGGGGCGGGGTTGCCGTGACGGTGCCCTACCTGAGCGGCCGGTCCAGCACGCGGCTGCACGCGGCCAGCCTGAACGGGGCCTCCCTGAACCGGGCTGACCGAGGCTGACTATGCCGCCGAGCATCGTGATCCTCCGCGCCCTCGGCCTGGGTGATTTTCTCACCGGGGTGCCCGCCTACCGCGCGGTGCGCCGGGCTTTCCCGGGCCACCGGCTCGTACTCGCCGCCCCCGCGGTGCTGGCGCCGCTGGTCCCGCTGGCCGGTGCGGTCGACGAGCTGCTGCCCGTGGGCGAACTGCAGCCGCTGAACTGGACCGGTGCGGCCCCGGACATCGCCATCGACCTGCACGGACGCGGTCCCGCCAGCCATCTGCTGGTCGCCGCGCTGCGCCCGCGGCGGCTTATCGTGTTCGGCGGAGAGCACGCGGGCGGCTTCACCGGGCCGGTCTGGCGGCCGGGAGAGCACGAGGTAGCCCGCT
>DASWUW010000722.1:0-3422 GCA_036406335.1 Trebonia sp. | reverse complement strand
CTGGGCCAGCGACGGGATGCTGTTGCGGGTCTCGACGCTCAGCCCGGGGGCCCCGGCCGCCAGTTCCCGGGCGGTGGTGATCGACGCGGCGGTCAGGCCGTTCGGCACCTGGATAAGCCAGCCGGCGGTAGCGAGCGAACTGCGCAGGCCGAGCGTGGCGATCGCATGCTCGGTGATCACCGTGTTCGGGGCCGAGGTACCCGACGGGAGCTGCCCGATCTCCTGAATGGGCGGGTTGGCGAGGCAGGTGCTCGCCGGGCAGGACCACTGGTCACCGCCCGGGCCGTTCCCCCCCGCGCCCTTGCCCTGGGTGAGCTGCATCAGGCTCATCGTGGACAGGCCGGGCCGCATGGTCAGGATGTCCGCACCGGGGCTGATCTCGCGGTCGGCGATGCCGAACGCCCGGAGCAGCTGGGGGGTCGCCACGTAGACCGGGCCGGACCAGGAGCGGCCGGGCGCGGCGTGGGTAAGGCCCGCGCTCGTCGTCTCCAGCGTGATCATGCCGCTGGTACCGAGGGCGGCGGCGATCTCGGCCGCCTTCTGGCGCGCTTGCGCGGCGCTCACCAGCGGGGTGTGTCCGCTGCCGGGAGCGCCGCCGGGCCCCGGGCCGCAGTGGTCGCACGGCGCGTACACGACCAGCTGGCCCGAGGTCAGGTTCGGGCCGGCGTAGTCGAGGACGTTGCCGAACCGGGCCGCGCTGGCCACGCAGATGATGACCGCGATCAGGGTGCTGAGGGCGATCGCCGCCAGCGCCGGGCCGGAACGGGCCCGGTAGCGGGCCAGGTCCCGCAGCGCCAGCCGGATCGCGACGGGGGCGCCGCGGCCGGCCGCGGCCACCACGCTCAGCAGAGCCGGGGCCAGCAGCACGATGGCCACGGCGAGGGCCAGGAAGCCGGCGACCAGGGCGAGCATCGCCGTGTTCTGGTTCCCGCCGCTCGGTCCGGCGCCGGCCACTCCAAGCAGGAGGAACGCGCCCGCCAGAAAGCTGAGGCCGACCGGTACCGCCAGACGGCGGGTCCTCCTCGGCGCGGGCGGCCGTCCCGCCAGGGCGGCCACGATCGGGGTTCTGGCCATCGCCTTGGCCGGCCGGGAGGCGGCGAAGTAGGTCGCGATGACCGCAAGCGCCATCGAGATGCCGATGACCGTCCACGGCAGCTGGAACACGCCCATCAGGTGGTGCGCGCTCTGCTCCGCGTGCGGGCGGTAGGCCAGCCAGGCGAGGAAGCCGAGCGCGAAACCGGCCACCGCGCCCACGACGCCGGTCGCGGCGCCGTTGGCCCGGACGACCAGGCTGATGTTCTGTTGGGTCGCGCCCTGGGCGGCGAGCATGCCGATCGCCCGCAGCCTGCGCTGGGCCAGCACGGTGAAGCCGCCGGTGCCGACGAGCGCGATCAGCAGCAGGCCGAGCACGGCGGCCGCGACCGAGATCGTCTGGGGATTGATCTCGTTGCTGTTCGCCACGGTCTGGACGGTGGTGACCGGCAGTTCGGTGCTCGATTCGAGGCGCGACGCGGTCTGGCCCGGCGCGTCGAACAGCACGGTGGTGTTGTCCGGCGCGGCGACCTGGCCGGGCCGGACCAGGGCGAACTCGTCGAGCAGGCTCTGCGGGTTGGCGACGATGCCGGTCACTTTCCAGGCGCGGCCGGCGACCGTCCAGGTGCTGCCGGCCCTGAGCCGGAAGTCGGCCGCGACGCCGCTGGTCACCGCGGTCTGGCCTGCCGCGGCCGGGTACTGGCCGCTGACCAGGGTCAGCATCGGGCCGCCGAACGGACCGCGGGGATCCTGGGCCCGCAGGTCGAACGTGCTGAGGGTGCCGGGGACCTGGACGCTCTCGTTCTCGATCACGTCAGTGGCGCCGTAACGGCGGCCCAGTTCCGTGATCCCGGCGCTGATCCGGGCGGGCGTCCCGGAGATCGCGGCGGCGTCCTGCGCGGTGCCCAGGACTCCGGCTACCGGGGCCGGGGTGTCGGTCGCGACGGTGGCGGCGAGAACGGTGGCGGCAACCGCGACCGTGACCAGCGCGAGGATGAGGAACTGCTGCCGCCACTCGCGGCGCAGCAGCCGCAGCGCCCAGCGGATCACCGCCCGCCGGGCGGGAACGCCTCCGCCCGGTACCCGGGCGGAGCCCGGGCGGGCCCGTACCGCCGTGCTCACCGTGCCTCCCCGGGCGCGAGCAGGGACTCGGGGCCGGAGACGGGGCCGGTCTGGTCGGTCACCCGCCCGTCCTGCAGGAATACCACCCGGTCGGCCCACGAAGCCAGCCGCGCGTCGTGGGTCACTACCACCGCGGTCATCCCGCGGTTCTTGCACGCGTCGTGCAGCAGGCGCATCACCGCATCGCCGTTGGCCGAGTCCAGCGCGCCCGAGGGCTCGTCGGCCAGCAGCAGCCTCCGTTCGCCCACCATCGCCCGGGCGATCGCCACCCGCTGCCGTTCCCCGCCGGAGAGCTGGTCGGGATAGTGCGCGGCCCTCATCCCCAGCTTCAGCCGCTCCAGCGCTTCCAGGCCGGCCGCGCGCGCCTTGCGGGCGGACAGGCCGTCCAGCTCGAGCGGCAGCGCCACGTTCTCCGCCGCGGTCAGCCCGGGCAGCAGGTTGAAGTCCTGGAACACGTACCCGATGGTGCGCCGCCGCAGCCGGGCCCGGGCGCTGCGCGACAGGCCCGCGGTCGCCTGCCCGGCGATCAGCAGCTCGCCGCTGGTCGGTTCCTCCAGCGTGCCCGCGATGGTGAGCAGCGTGCTCTTGCCCGAGCCGCTCGGTCCCATCACCGCGACCATCGCGCCCTCGTCGGCCGACAGGCTGACCTCGCACAGGGCCTGTACCTCGGCGGTGCCCTGCCCGTAGGACCGGGACACCTGCCGCAGCTCTAGCATCTTCACCGGGGCATCCTCGATTCCCGTCGGCGCGGCGGCAGCGGCGCCGGCGCTCGTCCTGGTTCCGGGCCGGGTGCGGCGGCGTCGGCCGCCGCCCGTTTGAGCCGGGCATCCGCGACGTCCAGCCACCGGACCACCGCGTCCAGCCGGAACAGCTCGGCGTCCACGACCAGGGCCAGTCCCAGGTCGGTGTCGGCCTCACTCTCCTTGATCCGGGTCCACTGCTGCATAAGCTGCACCAGGTAACGCCGGTGGGCCTGAATGACCTCGTGGATGTCGGTACCCGGCACCCGCAGCGCGACCAGCACCTTCATCACCAGTTCGTCGCGGGGCGGGGAGGCCAGGTCGGGCGGGGTGCGCAGCCACCGGGACAGCTCATCAGTGCCGTCCGCCGTGATCTGGTAGCCCTTCTGCGGGCCGTCCACTCCATCATCTGACTCGACCAGGCCGTCCCGTTCCAGCCGCTGGAGCGTCTGGTACACCTGGCCGACGTTCAGCGGCCACACCTCGCCGGTCCGGGCCTCGAACTCCTCGCGCAGCTGCAGCCCGTAC
>DASWUW010000721.1:0-4134 GCA_036406335.1 Trebonia sp. | reverse complement strand
AACAGGATCTTGTTCTCCGGCTCCCCGGGGTCTCGGCGAAGTCCGTCGCCTTGCTCTCCGAGCAAATGAGCCGAACATCAGGCCTTACCCGGCATCGAGTTGGCCGGCCTGTCAAGCCGATCTGGATGAGATGCCGCCGTGAGGCCAAGATGAGACCTTAGGGCTTAAATGATTATCTTCCTGTGCTTCCCCGGGTAGGCCAGCGGCTCAAAGGCGGCCCCGACGCCAGCCAGCCCGACCGTAACCGCAGGCCGATGCGATACCCCGAGGTCTCTCGCCACCTCGCCGGGTTGCGGCATTCACGGACGCGTAGCGGACGGGGACGATGTCAGGGAGCGGCTGCGGAGTTCAGCCGGAATACGGGCTGGTAACTGCCATGGGGGTCCGGCCCCGGCTGGTGCCTTTTCAGGGAAGCGGGGCCGTCATTTGACCGCTCCGCTGGTGACGCCCGAAATAATGCGACGCTGGGCGATGGCGAACACGGTCAGCAGCGGGATGCTCATGAGGACGACGTAGGCGAAGATGAGGTGCCAGTTGTTGAGGTATAGGCCTGCGCTGGCGACCTGGAACAGGTTCAAAGGCAGGGTGTCCTTGCGGCCGCCGATGACGAAGAAAGCGTAAAACACGTCGTTCCAGATGTAGAGGCAGATCAGGATGGCCGCAGTCGCCATGACCGGCCGCAGGAGGGGCAGGACAACCTGGAAGAAGATGCGAATGGGGCCGGCCCCGTCGACGCGTGCCGCTTCCTCAAGTGAGGGGGGGATGGTGCGGATGAACCCGGTAATGAAGAAGATTGCGGTCGACATGTAGATCCCGGTGTAGACCAGTACCATGCCGGTCAGTGTCCCGGCGAGTGACAGCTGGCGCAGCAGCAAAACCAGTGTGATGATCGCCGGGGGCAGCACGATCCCGCTGATGCCGATCGAGTAAAGCAGTGAGATGAGGAAGCTGCTGCGCCGGGCGAGTACCCACGCGGCCATCGCGCTTAGGAGGAGGAGCAAGGTGACCGCGGGGACAACAATCGACACGCTGCCCAGGAACGCCTGCCAGACGCGGCCGTCGGTGAAGACTTCGCTGTAGTTGGCGGCGAGGTGCCACCCGTGCTGCGGGAGCGACAAGCTCGGATTCAGTGCGTCGCCCTGGTCCTTGGCCGAGGTGATGAGTACCAGCCACAGCGGCACGCCGATGAGGACTGCCAGCATCACGATGACCACGGCGGGCCGGGCGACCCGCCGCGCGCTTCGGTAAGTAGCGGGTGAGATCACAGCACACGCTCCCGGCGGCGCAGCAGCCAGATTGTGGGGAAGGCGATCAGGGAAATAAGGATGAGCAGCACGAGGCTCATGGTCGTTGCCTGGGCGAACAGGCCCTGGCCGAACGTCCGGTAAATAAAAATATTGAGGATTTCGGTGGTTTGGGCGGGGCCTCCGCCGGTGGTCGCCTGAACGATGTCGAAGCTGTTCATTGAGCCGAGCAGCGCGGTCGCCACATTGAAGGTCACGGCTGGTGCCAGCAGCGGAAACCGGATCCGCCGGAACGTCTGCCATGCCGAGGCTCCGTCGATACAGGCTGCCTCTAGTACCTCCGCGCTGATGGTCTTCAGGCCAGCGAGGTAAATCAACATCGCGAGCCCCATCCATTTCCACGCGTGGATAAGGGCAACGTAAAGCAGCGTCCAGCGGGTGTCGTTCAGCCACGCGTAACCGGCCGGATGGCCGGTCACCGCGGTGAGGATGGAGTTGACCGCACCGGCCGGCTTGAACAGCGCCTGGAAGATGTAGCCGACCGCGAGGGCAGACATGGCGACCGGCACAAAAAACATAACCCGGGCGAACCGGTTCAGTCTGGTGTCTGCTTCCAGCAGCAGCGCGAGGATGAGGCCGAAGACGTTCTGGAAGACCGCTACGAGCGCTGCATAGATAAGCGTGGTCCGTACGTCGGCGATCAAGGTCCCGTTGGACAGCAAGGACTGGAAGTTCGCCAGCCCGACGAAATTGATCGACGTCTTGAAGCTGGACCAGTCGGTAAAGGCGTAGATCAGGTTGTAGAGAGTGGGCACCAGGAAGAACATGGTGAGAACGGCAAACGCCGGTGCCAGGAACCACCAGGGTTGCGACGGCCGTTGCCGCCCTGCCCGCAGGACAGTGCGCCGGGGCAGGCCCGGCGCACTTCCCGCAAGGGCTGCGGTAGTAGTTTTCGCCGCAGTCGAAGCCACGATCCCGTTCCTTTCCGCCGCCTTTACCGGGGCTGCGTCCAGGGCGCTAAAACCCCGGAGTCCCGATCGCTTTGGCCAGCTCGGCGAACTGCGACTGAGTGGTTGCGGCCACCTGTTCGGGCGTCATCTTGCCGTCCAGCATGTCGGCCAGGTTGATGTACAGGTCGGGGTTAGCCACGGCTAGTGACTGCATCGATCCGACTGAGGCCGGGAGCGCGGCGGCGACCGCGTCCAGCGCCCCCGGTACGGTGGCCGGGGACGGGACAGCCG
This sequence comes from Trebonia sp., assembly GCA_036406335.1. Taxonomy (GTDB): domain Bacteria; phylum Actinomycetota; class Actinomycetes; order Streptosporangiales; family Streptosporangiaceae; genus Trebonia. Next base: position 1,649 of record DASWUW010000721.1, on the reverse strand, counting down.
TCTCCAGCGACACGGTGTTCTGGTTGGCCAGGAACTTCGGGTATTCCGATCCGAGCCAGAACGAGAGGAACTGGCGCGCGGCCGCTTCCCGCTTGCCGTCCCCGGTCTTGAAGGCGACGAGAGCGTTGGACTGATCGGGGATGTTCGTGCCGATGTTGCCGGTCGGCGAAATCGGGAAGAAACCGACCTCCTTGTTCAGCTGAGCAGTCGAAGCGGAAGCCTGCAGTTCCTCGAAGAACGTGTTGACCTGGATTGCCATTGCGGCGTCGCCAGCCAGCAGCGCCTTGCCCTGGTCGATAAATGTAGCGGAGGTGATGTTGGAGTTGAACAGACCTTGTTTGACGAGATTCTGGTATTCCGTGATCGCGTTGAGGATGGTCGGATCGGTGAACTTTTCCCGATCCGTGTTCACCTTGTTCCACAGCCCGGCCTTCGCGGCGTCGGCGAGCTGTACCTGAACCCACCACTGAGTGGCCCAGCGGTCGCCGCCCATCTCGTAGAACGGGGTGCCGCCCTTGGACTTGATGATCTTGGCGTCGGCGATCATCGCGGGGAAGTCCTTGGGAACTCCGACGATTCCGTATTTGGCGAAGACCTGCTTGTTGTAATAAACACCGATGACCGCCGGGCTGGAGATCAGTGCGGCGTACCGGGTACCGTTGAGCTCGCCGGTGATGTTCTGCAGCGCGGGCTTGAATTTACTGATCCACGGCGCGCCGTTCAAGGACTGAAGGTTAGTCGCGGCGTTCAGGCTGGTCAGCTCCGACGCTGTTGGCTGCCAGAACGCCAGGTCCGGCTTGTCCCCGGATGCGATCTTGGTTTGCACGTCCTGCTCGTACGGGTCGGGGACGGTGACAATGTTGATTTTCGCGCCGGTCGCGGCCTCGAAATCGGAGACCACCTTGCTCGCGATGGTATTGCTGTTCTGGGCGGCCCAGATGGTCAGCTTGATACCCGCGAGGTTGCTGGTCTCGGACGGCCACGCTGCCGCGCTGGCTGATCCACTGCTGCCCGCGCCCGGGTTGCTGCCCGCGCCCGGGTTGCTGCACGCGGCCAAGGCAAGCGCTGCCGCCACAAGGGCAGCCGCGCCGATTCTCTTTCTCATCGGGAACTCCTTGATAACTCGGCCCTGAGGTCGCGGTCCCACGCCGTGACCGGTGATACCTGCTTGAAATGGTTGGTTGGGTGCACTGGTTCTTGGATCCTGATCACTGGCTTTCCTTTACTCAGCCTTTGTGGTTACGGCTTTGAGCGTCACCACCCTCGCTGCGTGCAGTCCCGTATCGTCAAGGGCATCCAGAGAGCGACAGTCGTCGCTGAGTGTCAGCGACAACGGAGAGTGCCCGGGGAAGACGGCGGCCGGGACGTCCCACCGCAGGCCGGCCGAAGCCGGGGGCAGCGTCAGGCTGACCCGGCCGGGACGCTCGCCGCGGCGCCAGATCGTCAAGTGCAGCTCGCGAGCCTGAGCGCCGGCCTTATCCTGCAGCCCGAGCGCCACCCACTCGTCATTCCAGCCGGGCAAGCCCAGCGGCCAGAACGGGACGTAGCGCACTATCGTGCTCAGCAGCCGCTTGTGCGCGGCCACAGCCTGGGCGACCAGGTCCCGCTGGCTGTCGGTGAGCCGGTTCAGCCATCCCGACAGATAGAGG
>DASWUW010000720.1:0-3185 GCA_036406335.1 Trebonia sp. | reverse complement strand
TCATGCTGGACCTGGACGCCGACCTCATCGTGCCCGGCCACGGCCCGGTGACCGACGCCGCCGGGGTCCGCGGGGTTATGGAGTACCTGCAGTTCGTCGAGCACGAGGCCGCGGAACGGTACGCCCGCGGCATGAGCCCGGAAGAGGCGATGCGGGACATCAGCCTCGGCCGGTTCGCCGACCTGGACGAGCGCGGCCGGCTCGCGCAAAACATCCTGGCCGTCTACTACGAGCTTGACCCCAGCCTGGAACGGGTCGACACCCTGGAAGTGTTCCGCCGCATCGCCGACCTGGAGGGCTGGTCGGAATGAGCACCAGTACCCACCCGCCGGGGCAGCTCGCCCCGCCCCGCGTCGAAGAAGTCAGCGCCGGGATCTACGCCTATATCCAGCCGGACGGCACCTGGTGGATCAACAACACCGGGTTCATCGTCGGCGCCAGCCGCGTCGCGGCGGTGGACGCCTGCGCGACCGAGGCCCGCACCCGCGGCTTCCTCGCCGCCATCGCCGCCACGGCCGGCCGCCGGCCGGTACGGACCCTGGTGAACACCCACCACCACGGCGACCACACCCACGGCAACTACCTGTTCGGCGACGCGACGATCGTCGCGCACGAGCGGTGCCGGGCGGAGATACTGGCCGAAGGCCCGCCCGGCACCAGCAGACTGGTCGGCAGCGGAGCCTGGACCGACGTCGAGTGGGGCGAGATCCGGACGGCACCGCCGTTCCTGACCTACACCGACCGGGTCAGCCTGTACGTCGACGAGCTGCAGTGCCAGGTCATTCACGTCGGCACCCCGGCGCACTCGACCAACGACAGCATCGTCTGGGTCCCGGAACGGCGGGTCCTGTTCGCCGGCGACCTGCTGTTCAACGGCGGCACGCCGTTCCTGCTGGCCGGATCGGTGACCGGGGCGCTCGGCGCGGTCGCGGCGCTGAAGGACCTGGGCGCGGAAACCATCGTGCCCGGGCACGGCCCGGTCTGCGGGCCGGAGGTCATCGACGACGTCCTGGCGTACCTCAACTTCGTGCTGAACCTCGCGCGGGCCGGGACGGCCGCCGGAGTCCGGCCACTGGAAGCCGCCCGCTCAGCCGACCTCGGCGAGTTCGCCGCGCTCACCGACCCGGAGCGGCTCGTGGGGAACCTGCACCGGGCCTATTCCGACCTGTCGGCTACCGCACCGGGCGCCGGCGTAGACGTCGAGTCAGCGCTGGCCGACATGATCGCCTACAACGGCGGCCGACCGCTGACCTGCCGCGCCTAGTGACCCGGGTCGGTCACACCCGGCCCGTTGCGCCCCGGCGGGAAAGGACATCGATGAGCGCCGCCGCGAGCAGGACCGCCGCGACCACGAGGTCGATCCACTGACTGGACACACCCAGCAAGTACCGGCCGTTGTAAATGCCGCCGACGACGAGGCCGCCCAGGATGCCGTGGATGGTCTTGCCCCGGCCGCCGAACAGGCTGGTGCCGCCGATGACCGCCGCGACCGCCAGCAGCACGTAGCTGTTGGAGGCCTTGATGATGTTGGTCGTCAGCGACACCCGCCAGGAGGCGAACAGCACGCCGGCGATACCGGAGATCAGGCCCGCGAGAGCGAAGCTCCGAGTCCGGATCACGGGCAGGCGGACGCCGGCCCGGCGCGCTGCCTCGGGGTTGCCGCCGATGGCGTATACGTAGCGGCCGAAGCGGGATCGCTGGAGCAGGAGCGTGCAGGCGCCCAGGACACCAGCACGATCGGAATGATGTACGGGCCCCCTCGATGGTCCCGCAGTGGTGATCGCTGCGGTCAGGGTGGGCAGGTCGTCGTCTACCACTACAGCGAGCGGCTTTCCCGTGGGTTTCCGGTGGCCGTGAGGATGAGGCTCCCGACGGGCCGCTCTCGCGTCGCCCCGACTGTGAGGTTCGTCAACGTTCGTAGCCGCGTCTCACTGGCCGGGCCATGATGGCGCTGTGAACCAGTACCTGTTTGACAACCGGCGCCGGGAGGCGGGCGAACGGTTCGCGGCGCTCGCGGAACTGTTCGATCCGTGGACTTTCCGGCATTTCGACGATCTCGGGCTCGAAGAAGGATGGCGCTGCTGGGAGGTCGGTGCGGGCGGCGAATCGGTAGTGCACGGCCTAGCCGGGCGAGTGGGGCCGACGGGACGAGTGCTGGCTACCGACGCCGGGCCGGTGCAGGTGGTGCGTGGTGGCGGGGGTCCCGGGATGATGGCGCAGGGACCAGTCGACCTGGCGGAGCAGCAGGTGCGCGAGGTAGGCGCTGAGGGCGGGCCGGCTGGTGAGCTCAAGGGCGCGGGCGCGCAGCCGCTCGCGGATGCCGGGGCGGTCGTACAGGTAGAACAGCATCGTCGCCAGGTCGAAGGCCCGGTCGCCGGTGAGCGGGGGCGGGCTGATGTCGATCACGCCGCTGATGCCCGGGCCGGTGGTGAGCAGGTTGGCGGGGGTGAAGTCGTAGTGGACGAAGTCGTCTCGCTCGGGGACCGCGGCCAGGCAGCGGCCGGCGGTCTGGCGCACCACGGCGAGCAGGCCGCGGGTGTCCGGCCGGGCCTGGAGCGTCGCGTGCACGCAGTACCCGTCGCCTCCCGCGGTGAGCGTCGCGGCGAGCAGGCCGGACAGCGGGCAGGTGCCGTCGCCGAGCCCGGCCTGGGCGTCGTTCAGCCGGAGCACCTCGGGAACCAGCCAGCCCGGGACCGGGACCCGTTCCAAGACGGTGCCGGGCAGCCGTTCCTGCAGCCAGAACGTCAGGCCGGCCACCGGCCCGGAAGCCAGCAGCCGGGCTGCCGGACAGCCTCTGCGCCGCAGCCCGGTCACCAGCCTGGGCAGCCGGCCGACGGAGTCCCGACAACGGGCGAGCCGATCTTGAGCACGCTGACCGTGCCGTCCCGGCCCGTGGCCAGGAACGTGCTGGCCGACTCGCCGCCATCCGCGGGCACGAGCGCGGCCAGGTCAAGGCCCGCCTGCTCACGCAGCGCCAGCAGCAACTCGCCCGGTCGCGGGACCCGAGCCTGGCTCATGACACGATGATCGCACGGGACCTGGCAGCGCTGAACGTGCAGCTGGAGAAGCAGTCCGCCTCCTGCGGCACCAAGAGTGGCCGGACCTGGAGATCTCGATCATGACTGCTGGCTGTTTGATGCTCAGGAAGCGGCGGTCATGAACTACGGGGACGCGGGAGAGTTCCT
>DASWUW010000719.1:0-2642 GCA_036406335.1 Trebonia sp. | reverse complement strand
CCATTTCACGCCAAACCCGCCGCCCGGACATGATCCATTCGGATGCGGGTAATACGGCTGAAACATGGAAGGTCCAGGCGGCTGGTCAATCGTCATCCGGCCCGGACCCGACCCGCTCACGCGGAGGTGACGCGGCTTGCTCAGGCTTCATGTCAACCCATTCGATTACACGATCCTGGGGATCTATTTCGCCCTGGTCATAGCGATCGGAGTAATCGCCCGCCGGGCCATCGCCACCAGTGAGGACTTCCTGCTATCCGGCCGTTCGCTGCCGGCCTGGGTGACCGGCCTGGCCTTCATCTCCGCCAACCTCGGTGCCATCGAGATCCTGGGGATGGCCGCGAACGGCGCTCAGTACGGCTTGCCGACCGTGCATTTCTACTGGATCGGCGCGGTCCCGGCGATGGTGTTCCTTGGCGTAGTGATGATGCCGTTCTACTACGGATCCCGGGTGCGCAGCGTGCCGGAATTCCTGCTGCGGCGCTTCAACCCGGCTACCCACCTGTTCAACGCCCTGACTTTCGCCCTGGCCGCGGTGCTGATCGCCGGGGTGAACCTGTATGCCCTGGCGCTGGTCATCAACGCGCTGATCGGCTGGCCGATCTGGTTGTCGATCGCCGTCTCGGCGTTGTTCGTGCTGGCCTACATCACGCTCGGCGGCCTGTCCGGCGCGATCTACAACGAGGTGCTGCAGTTCTTCGTGATCATCGCCGGGCTGGTCCCGCTGGTGGTCATCGGACTGCACAGCGTCGGCGGCTACGGCGGCCTGAAGGACAAGGTCACGCACACCAAGCTGGGCGCCAGCGCCTTCTCGACCTGGGGGGGCATCGGAGTCGGGCACTGGAGCAACCCGCTGGGCGACTGGATCGGCATCGTGATGGGGCTCGGCTTCGTCCTGTCGTTCGGCTACTGGACCACGAACTTCGCCGAGGTCCAGCGCGCCCTGTCAGCCAAGGACCTGTCCGCGGCCCAGCGGACGCCGCTGATCGGGGCGTTCCCGAAGATCTTCATTCCCGCCCTGACTATCATCCCCGGGCTGATCGCGCTGGTCGTCATCCCCAAACTGGGCACGCCCAAGGGGGCTCCCTACAACGACGCCATCCCGCTGCTGATGGGCAAGTACCTGCCCAACGGCGCGCTCGGCGTGGCGCTGGCCGGCCTGCTGGCCGCGTTCATGGCGGGCATGGCGGCGAACGTCAGCTCGTTTAACACCGTCTTTACCTACGACATCTGGCAGACCTACATCAGGAAAGGCCGGCCGGACCGGTATTACCTGAATGTCGGCCGGGTGGTCACCGTGGTCGGCATCCTGATCGGGATAGGCACGGCGTTCATTGCCTCCGGATACAGCAACATCATGAACTACATCCAGTTGCTGTTCTCCTTCTTCAACGCGCCGCTGTTCGCCACGTTCATCCTGGCCATGTTCTGGAAGCGCAGCACGCCGTGGGCGGGGATCGCCGGGCTGGCCGCGGGCACGATCGGCGCCGCGGTCATGCACTTCGCCGGCTACCACATCGCCTACTTCTATCCGCACCAGGTACTGGACCCGACCCACGCCACGATCAATGCGCAGATGGTCAACTTCTACGGGGCGATCGCGGCGTTCCTCGCTGACCTGGTGGTCACGGTGATCGTCAGCCTGGTGACCAAGCCGAAACCGGTATCCGAGCTCGGCGGCCTGGTCTGGGGCGTGCCCAACCCGGACGCGCCCGACCCGGCGAGTGTGCCCAAGCCGCCCTGGTGGGCGTCACCCAGGCTGCTGGGCGCGATCGCCCTCGGCCTCGTCCTCGCGTTGTCCATCATCTTCGCGTAGCAAGGAGGCCGTCATGTCCAAGGCACCCGACACGGGTACCGAAGCCCCGCAGTCGGCGGCGGCGCGGCTATTCGACCTGCGCTCGCTGATCGGCGGCCTGTTCGTCCTCTACGGGATCATGCTCACCGTGGCCGGGTTCTTCACCTCGTCGAAGAACCTGGCTAAGGCCAGCAACATCAATATCAATCTGTGGATGGGCATCGGCATGCTCGTCGTCGGGGTGTTCTTCGTCCTGTGGTGGCGCCTCAGCCCGCTCCGGCATGAACAGCCTCCGCCGAACCAGCCCTAGCTCTCTCAGGCGAGCAGCGCGGCGCGCCCGGCCAGGGCCAGGGCCAGCACGGCGGCCGACGCCGCCTGCAGCGGCGCGTCGCGCAGCAGCCCGGTGACCGACGAGTGGCCGAAGGGGCGGGGACTGATCACCCGTCCCTCGGCGTTGACGTCCACCAGGTCGCCGAAGAGCTCGTCGTAGAGCGGCGCGTCGATCACGACGACGGCGAGCAGGTCGAGCGCGAACGTCAGCGGGTCGGCGCCCAGGCCCAGGCACCAGGCGCGGACCCGGCCGCCGGCCAGCCCGCTGGTCATGGCCCGGGCCAGCGGCCAGCCGGCGTAGTCGATCGGCGCCCGTTCACTGCCGTGGTCCTCGTCCGCGCCGAGGAGTTCCTCGGCGTACTCCCGCAGCAGTCCGCGCCAGAGGCTGAAGTCGTTGGCCTCGTTCCACCGGGCCTCGCCGGACGGCTGGAAGACGCCGACCGGGAGCACCGTGTAGAGGCCGCCCGCATGGCCGACCTGGCCGGGGCGCCGGTAGTGGAGCGGAAACGTCGCGCTG
>DASWUW010000718.1:0-3050 GCA_036406335.1 Trebonia sp. | reverse complement strand
CCGCCCAGGAGGCGGCCGACGCGCGCCGCCGAGGTGCGGCCGGGCTGGTCGCGCGGGGTACGGAGGCGGGCGGCCGGGTCGGCTCGCTGAGCACGTTCGTGCTGGTGCAGCAGCTGACCGGGACCTTTCCGGGTGTCCCGGTGTGGGCGCTGGGCGGCATCGGCCCGCACACGGCGGCGGCCGCGGTGGCCGGGGGCGCGCACGGTGTCGTCATCGACGTGCAGCTCGCGCTGACCGCCGAGTCGCGGCTGCCCGCCGCGGTGGCGGCCGCACTCGGCGCCATGGACGGCAGCGAGACCCGGCTGGCCGGCGGCTACCGCGTCTACACGCGGCCGGGGCTGCCCGCCATCGACCCCGCCGCCGGCCGCTTCGGCGCCCGCGACCTGCGCGACCAGCTGCTGCCGGTCGGCCAGGACGGCGGGTTCGCGGCCCCGCTGGCCGCCCGGTACAAGACCGCCGGCGGGGTGACGCGGGCGATCGGCGAGGCGATCGGCGCCCATATCGAGCTGGCGGCCCGGATCGAGCCGCTGCGGGACGCGGTCCCGGTGCAGGGCCCGATGACCCGGGTCAGCGACCGGGCCGAGTTCGCCGCCGCCGTCGCCGACGGCGGCGGGCTGCCGTTCCTGGCGCTTTCGCTCATGCCCGGCGACCAGGCGGCGGCCCTGCTGGCCAGGACCGGTGAACTGCTCGGGGGACGGCCGTGGGGCGCGGGCATGCTCGGCTTCGCGCCCCCGGAGATCCGCGAGGCCCAGCTGGCCGCGATCATGCGCGCCCGCCCGCGGTACGCGCTGATCGCCGGAGGCCGCCCGTCCCAGGCGGCCGTGCTGGAAGAGGCCGGGATCGAGACGTTCCTGCACGTGCCGTCGCCCGGGCTGCTGAGTCAGTTCCTCAGCGCCGGCGCCCGCCGGTTCGTGTTCGAGGGCGCCGAATGCGGCGGGCACACCGGGCCGCGGGGCAGCTTCGCCCTGTGGGAGGCGCAGATCGGGGTCCTGCTGGAGCGGCCGGACCTGTCCGGGGTGCACGCCTGGTTCGCGGGCGGCGTGCACGACGAGCAGTCGGCCGCCATGGTCGCGGCGATGACCGCGCCGCTGGTGCAGCGGGGCGCGCGGGTCGGCGTGCTGATGGGCACCGCCTACCTGTTCACCGGTGAGATCGTCGACTCGGGGGCCACCACCGGCCTGTACCAGCAGACCGCCCGCGAGTGCGGCGCGACGGCGCTGCTGGAAAGCTCGCCCGGGCACGTGATCCGCTGCGCGGACACGCCCTACGTGGACGCGTTCGCCACCGCCAAGGAGCGGCTGGCCGCGGCCGGCGCCACCCAGCAGGAGGCGTGGGCGGAGCTCGAGCAGCTCAGCCTGGGACGGCTGCGGGTCGCCGCCAAGGGCCTGCGCCGCGACGGCGACGACCTGGTGACGGTGGACGAGCAGACCGCCCGGGGCGAGGGGATGTTCATGCTCGGCCAGGTGGCGGCGCTGCATTCCGAGGTCACCACCGTCGCGGCGCTGCACGAGCAGGTCACCGCGGGCGCGACCGGCTTCCTGGCCGCCCGCGCGGCCGAGCTGCGCCGTGAGGGCCGGCTGGCCGGGCCGGACACGGCCGCCGGGCCGCGCCCGCTGGACGTGGCCGTCGTCGGCATGGCCTGCGTCTACCCCGGCGCGGACGGCCTGGACCGTTACTGGGCCAACGTGGTGGCGGGCACCGACGCGGTGAGCGAGGTACCCGGGCAGCGCTGGCGCAAGGAGCAGTACCCGGACGTCCCGGCGGACCGGGGCGGCTTCATCCCGCCGGTGCCGTTCGACGCGCTCGCCTACGGGATCCCGCCCGCCGCCCTGGCCAGCATCGAACCGGTGCAGCTGCTCGCGCTGGAGGTAGCCGCGCGGGCGCTGGCCGACGCGGGCTACGCCGAGCGGCCGTTCAACCGGTCCCGGGCCTCGGTGATCTTCGGCACCGAGGCGGGCAGCGACCTGTCCGCCGCCTACGGCATGCGCACCGCGCTGCCCGGTTACCTGGAGCCGGGCAAGAACGGACGGCTGCCCGCTGACCTCGACAAGTACCTGCCCCGGATGACCGAGGACTCCTTCCCGGGCGTGCTCGGCAACGTGATCGCGGGCCGGATCGCCAACCGGCTCGACCTCGGCGGGGTGAACTACGCCGTCGACGCGGCCTGCGCCTCCAGCCTGGCCGCGCTCGACCTGGCCAGCAAGGAGCTGGCCGCCGGAACCAGTGACGTGGTGCTGTGCGGCGGCGCGGACACGCACAACGGCATTCACGACTACGAGATGTTCGCCTCCGTGCATGCCCTGTCGCCCAGCGGCCGCTGCGCCACGTTCGACGCGAAGGCGGACGGCATCGCGCTGGGCGAGGGCATCGGCTGCGTGGTACTGAAGCGGCTGGCCGACGCCGAGCGCGACGGCGACCGGATCTACGCCGTGGTCAAGGGCATCGGCGGGTCGAGTGACGGCCGCTCGCTAGGGCTGACCGCACCCCGCCCGGAGGGCCAGCGGCTCGCGCTGGAACGCGCCTACGCGATGGCGGGCGTCTCCCCGGCCGAGGTCGGGCTGGTCGAGGCGCACGGAACCGGCACCGTGGCCGGAGACCGGGCCGAGCTCGCCACCCTGACCCGGGTCTTCACCGAGGCGGGAGCCGAGCCCGGCAGCTGCGCCGTGGGCTCGGTGAAGTCGCAGATCGGCCACACCAAGTGCGCCGCGGGCCTGGCCGGGCTGATCAAGGTGGCGTACGCGCTGCATACCGGCACCCGCCCGGGCACCATCAACCTGACCGAGCCGAACGCCTACTGGGACTCGGGCACCAGCCCGTTCACTTTCACCACCGGCCCGGCGCGGCCCTGGCCGGTCCCGCCCGCGCGGCGGCACGCGGGGGTAAGCGCGTTCGGCTTCGGCGGCACCAACTTCCACGCGGTGCTGTCCGGCTACGACGGCGCGGACGCCCCCACGCACGGGCTGCGGGACTGGCCGGCCGAGCTGTTCGTGCTGCGCGGCGACGCGGCCGAAGCGGCCGGGCAGCTCACCGAGCTGGCCGCGGCGAACGAC
>DASWUW010000717.1:0-2512 GCA_036406335.1 Trebonia sp. | reverse complement strand
GCGCCGCCGCCACCTCGCTGGCGGCCGCGTTCGGGCGGCCGGTCATCGTGGCCGACCGGGTCCTCGACCCGGCGACCGCCACCGCGATCGCGGTCGCGCCGTCCGACGGCTGCCCGCCCGCCGCGGTGTCCGAAGCCGTCGGCCTGCTGCAGGCCGCCGGGCTGGACGTCTACGTCATGGACGACATCCCCGGGCTGATCGTCACCCGCACGGTGGCCATGCTGGTCAACCTGGCCGCCGACGCCCTGGCCGGCCGCGTCGCCAGCGAGTCCGACATCGACACGGCCATGCGCCTGGGTGTCAGCTACCCGCTGGGGCCGCTCGCCTGGGGCCGCCGGTGGGGCGCGGGCACCGTGGTCCGCATCCTGGACAGCCTGGAAAACTGGTACCGCGACGGCCGCTACCGCGCCAGCCCGCTGCTGCGCCGCGCCGCGCTGGCCGCCCGGACCGCTGAGCGCGGGGAGGACCGGTGAGCCGGGTATCTTCGCCACCCGGCCTGCCGCCGGGCCCGCCTGCCGCCCGGATTGACGAACCAGGCCGCTACAACGCGGGCTGGCGGGTCCCCGTCGGCAGACCGAGCAGTTCCCCCGCCACGGATACCGGCGCGCCGGTAACCGCGGCCAGGTTGAGCGCGTCGCTCGGCCGGGCGTCGACCGTCGCCCCGCCGCGCAGCATGACCCGGGCGAGGAAGATGCCGTCCCGCTGGCCGGTAACCCGGACCGCGCGGACCGCCGATCCGGACGCCGCGACCAGCGACGCCATGAACTGGTAGGTCATCGGCCGGGGGAATGCCTGGCCCTGCAGGCTGAACGCGAGCGCTACCGCCTCGGCGTCACCGATCCCGATCCGCAGCCGCCGGCCGTCACCCTCGGCCGCCGCGGTCAGCTCGACGGAGAACCGCTCGCACCGCTCCGGGCCGTCGTCGGTTTCCCGCACCACCCCGGTAATCGTCACCGGCACCAATTCCGCCATGCAGGCCGCCTTCCTGGCGTTTGCCACCTTCAGGGTAAACCAGCCGCCGGGTCCGGCGTCCGCTGCGATAACTGATACGGGCAGTTAGCCGCCCGGCCTCGCACCCCGGCCTCGCACCCCGGCCTCGCACCCCGGCCCCGGCGAGACGGCGCCGCCGCGCGCCGCGAGGATGTATTTCGTAGGCTCGAAGTCACCATGCCCGCTGGACCGAAGCCAGCGGCCAGCCCCGAGGAGACAAAATGGGCATCCTGGTCGTCGGCGCCGGCGCGACCGGCGGTTACTTCGGCGCCCGGCTGGCCCAGGCCGGCCGGGAGGTGACGTTCCTGGTCCGGGAGCACCGCGCCGCCGTGCTGCGCGAACGGGGCCTGCGGATCACCGGCCCCGGCGGGACCGAGGTGATCCGGCCGCGGCTGGTCACCGCCGGCCACCTGGAGGGGGCGGCCGACGTCGTCCTGGTCACGGTCAAGGCGGCCGGGCTCGACGCGGTCATCGGCGAGGCCGGGCCCGCGGTCGGCCCGGACACCGCGGTCATTCCCGTGCTCAACGGCATCCGGCATCTCGGCCCGCTCAACCGCGCCTTCGGCGAGCCGCGGGTGCTCGGCGGCGTCGCGGTGCTGTCCACCCAGCTCGATCACAGCGGGGACATCAGGCAGCTCAGCGACTCGGCCAGCCTGCGCTTCGGCGCCCAAGACGGACCGGTCACGCCGGTCGTCGAGCGGGCTAAGAACCAGTTGTCCGGCGCCGGGTTCCCGGTCGGCGTGAGCGAGGAGATCGTGGCCGAGATGTGGTCCAAGTGGGCCTTCATCGCGGCCGCGGGCGCGGTGACCTGCTTGCTCCGGGGCACGGTGGGCGAGATCGTAGCGGTCGGCTACGGCGAGCCGGTGGTACGCGCGCTCATCGACGAGGTGTACTCGGTCGCCGAAGGCGCCGGCCATCCCGTTCCAGACCGGGAGCGAGCCCGGACGCTCGCCCTGCTGACCGCCCCCGGCTCGCCGTTCACCGCATCCCTGTACCGGGACCTGCAGCAGGGCCAGCCGGTCGAGGTCGAGCCGATCCTCGGCGACCTGGCGGCCGAGGGCCGCAAGGCCGGCCTGCGCACCCCGCTGCTCGACGCGGCCACCGTCGCCCTGCGCGTCTACCAGGCCGGCCGCGGCACGCCCGCCGCCTGACGGCAAGCACGAGGATGCTTTGACCGCGTGGATTCTTGAGCGTCATAGCGGCGACCGCCGAGTTTCACCGGGCCAGACCCCGCCAGCTGACTGCAAAATCACGGTAGATGTCTAACCGAAGCGAGCGGTTAGCCGGCTAGCGATGGCCGGAAAACTCCGTCCGCTGCCTACCCGGCCGGGGCACGTCACGCGGCGAGCTCCGGCCGACGGTAGGTCAGCAAACCCCCCGGTCACCGCGTACGACGATGGTCGTCATCCGGCAGCGGGCTGGAAACGGTTATCACCCGGTCCCGGGGGCGCAGTAGGGCACTTCAGGCCCTGGGTACGCAGGACGTTGTCAGCGTTGTTCGGGTCGCGTGTCTCGCTCTTGG
>DASWUW010000716.1:0-2518 GCA_036406335.1 Trebonia sp. | reverse complement strand
TGTCCGGCGGGCGGCTCGACCTGGGGATCGGGTCCGGCTGGCTGCCCGAGGAGTTCACCGCGTCCGGAGTCTCGATGGCGCACCGCGGCGCGCGGGCCGACGAGTTCGTGGCCGCGCTGCGGGCGGTGTGGGGCGGTGCGGCGGGATACGACGGGGCGTTCTTCACCATCCCCGCGGGCGGCCGCCAGGAGCCGGCCCCGGTGCAGCGCCCCGGCCCGCCGGTCCTCATCGGCGGGATGTCGCGGGGGGCGATGGAACGGGCCGGGCGGATCGGCGACGGGTGGGTGACCGCGTCCAGCGCCGACCTGTCCCAGATCGCCGAGTCGGCCAAGGTGGTGCAGAGCGCCGCCCGGGCCGCCGGGCGGGGCCCGGCGCGGATCGTGTGCCGCGGCGTGGTGCGGCCGGGCGAGCCGTCGGTTTCGCCGAAAACCGGCGAGCGGCGACGCTTGTCCGGCTCTTACGAGCAGATCCGCGAAGACGTCCGGTGGCTGGGAAGCTGCGGGGTCACCGAGGTGTTCTACGACATGAACTTCGATCCGGCGGTCGGCAACCCGGACGCCGACGAAGGCAAGGCGGTGCTGCGCGCCTGCGAGATCCTCGAGGCGCTGGCACCCGGCGCGCGAACGTAAGACGGCGCCTTTCACCGTCTCCCGCGCACCTCACTACTGGTTACCAACCGATGGAGCATGATCGCATGGAGAAGGTGGAGCGGACAGAGGCAGAGTGGCGCGAGCAGCTCTCCCCGCAGGAGTACGCGGTGCTGCGGCAGGCGGGCACCGAGCGGGCGTTCACCGGCGAGTACACCGACACCAAGACCACCGGGGTCTACCGCTGCCGCGCTTGCGGGGCGGAGCTGTTCCGGTCGGACGCCAAGTTCGAGTCGCACTGCGGGTGGCCGTCGTTCTACCAGCCGACCGGCGACGACGCCGTGACGCTGATCGAGGACCGGGCGATGGGCATGCTGCGGGTCGAGGCGCGCTGCGCGGCCTGCGACTCGCACCTCGGGCACGTGTTCACCGGCGAGGGCTATGAGACGCCCACCGACGAGCGGTGGTGCATCAACTCGGTGTCGCTGACCCTCGAGCCCGCGGACCAGGCCTGATTACCCCGGCACCTGATTTAACCCCGGCGCCGGCCGCGTCGGCCGACGCCCGGCCGGTGCCCTAGCCGTCGCCGGTGTCGTAGCGGCGGTTGCGCTTGACCTGGGCGCGGCGGCGCTTGTCGTCCAGACGGCGCTGGCGGGCGCCCCGGGTCGGTTTGGTCGGCACCCGCGGCGGCGGGGGCGGCGCGGTCGCCTCCTTCAGCAGGGCGGCGAGCCGCACCCGGGCGGCGTCGCGGTTCATCAGCTGGCTGCGCTCGGTCTCGGCCGCGACGGTCACCACGCCGTCGGTGAGCCGGCCGGCCAGCCGGTCCAGGGCGCGGTTCTTCTCCCGCTCGGGCAGGGACGGGGACCGCGCGATATCGAAGGACAGCTCGACCCGGCTGTCGGCGGTGTTCACCGACTGGCCGCCCGGCCCCGACGACCGGGAAAAGCGCTCGTGAAGCTCGCCGGCCGGAATGACCAGCCAGCGGTTCACGCGAAGATCGTCGGGCATGCTCCCAGTCTGGCCTACAGCGCGGCCGAATCGTAATTTTAAACCGGCAACCAGGTCTTCCCGTCGCGCCGTCCAAGGGGCATGCGTACCAAGCGTTATCTCCCCGCCCGCCGCCGCGCCCGCGCGGCGGTGCTAAACGCGGGTTTGCTCCTCGCCACGGTGGCCGCCCTGGCCGGCTGCTCGGGCAGCAGCAGCTCCAGCGGTTCCGCCGCGTCCGGCAGCGGCTACGCCGCCGTGCAGGCCCCGGCCCCCGCTGCCAGCGCGGCCGCGAGCGCCGGCGGGGAGGCCGGCCCGGCGTCCGCCGGCGGGTCCTCCTCCGGCGGGTCCAGCTCGGCGGCCGCCGCTCTTATCCGCAGCGGGCAGCAGCTCATCGAGACCGCCCAGCTCACCGTGCGCGCCCCCAGCGTCAGCGCCGCCATCTCCCGGGCGACGTCGGTCGTCAGCGCCGCGGGCGGCTACGTCTCGGCGGAGAATGCCGCGGCCGGGCACGGCCAGCCGAGCCAGGCCACCGCGACGGTGACGTTCAAGATCCCGGTGGCCGCCTACCCGGCGACCCTCGCGGCGCTGTCCGGCACCGGCCTGGGTACCCAGCTGGCGCTGGCCCAGCAGGCCCAGGATGTCACCCAGCAGGTGGCCGACACCGGCAGCCGGGTGACCTCCGACCAGCTCGCCATCGGCCAGCTGCGCGACCTGCTGAAGCGGGCCGGCAGCGTCAGCTCGCTGCTGTCGGTGCAGAACCAGATCGACGCCCAGGAGTCCGACCTGGAGGCGATGCTGGCGCAGCAGAGCGCGCTCGACCACGAGACCACCTACGCGACGGTGACCCTCACCCTGGTGGGGCCGAAGGCCGCGGCCGCCCCGAAGAAGGCGGCCCCGCCGCCCGGGCTGGCCGCGGGCCTGTCCGGCGGCTGGCACGCGCTGCG
>DASWUW010000715.1:0-10420 GCA_036406335.1 Trebonia sp. | reverse complement strand
GGTGCTCAACGCGTACGCGATCGTGTTCGCCGCGCTGCTCGTCCCGGCCGGGCGGCTCGCCGACCTGATCGGCCGCCGCGCCGCGTTCCTGACCGGGATGATCGTCTTCGGCCTCGCCTCGGCCGCCTGCGCCGCCGCGCCCGACGTATGGGTGCTGGTTATCGCCCGCGTCGTCCAGGCGGCAGGCGGGGCGCTGCTGATGCCGGCCTCGCTCGGCCTGCTGCTCGCGGCCGCGCGGCCGGAGAAGCGCACCGGCACGATCCGGGCCTGGACCTCGGTCGGCGGCGCGGCGGCCGCGCTCGGCCCGGTAGTCGGCGGCGCCCTCGTCGAGGTCAGCTGGCACTGGGTGTTCCTGGTCAACCTGCCGGTCGTCGCGGTCGCGGTGGCCGCCGGAATCCGCTTCCTGCCGGCACCGCCCCGGGTCAGCCGGGCCGCGGGCGTGGCCGCCGAAGAGAAGGAAGCGCTGCCCGACGCGATCGGTGCCGTCATGTTCGCCGTGGCGATCGGCGCGCTCGCGCTGGGGCTGGTGAAAGCCGACGCCTGGGGCTGGACGTCGCCGGCCCTGATCGGGACGCTCGCGGGGGCCGCCGTCCTGCTGGCCCTCTTCGCCCGCCGCTCGGCTCGCCACCCGGCTCCGGTGATCGAACCGCACCTGCTGCGTAACCCCGTCTTCGCGATCGCCACCGTGGCGAACGTGGCCTTCGGCATCGCCTTCGGCGCGATGCTGCTGCTGGTCACGCTGTGGTGCCAGGATGTCTGGGGCTGGTCCGCGCTGCGCACCGGTCTCGGCGTCGCGCCGGGCCCGCTGATGGTGCCCTTCCTGTCGATCGCCGCCGGCCCGATCGCCCGGAAGATCGGCCCGGGACCGGTCGCGGCTATCGGCTGTGCGATCTACGCGGCGGGCTGCGTGTTCTGGCGGCTGAACCTCTCCCTCACCCCGGACTACCCGGCCCGTATGCTGCCGGGCATGCTCCTCACCGGGGTCGGCGTCGGCCTCACCCTGCCGACCCTGGTCAGCGCCGCCGTCTCCGCGGTCCCGCCGTCGCGGTTCGCGACCGGATCGGGCATCGTCACCATGGCCCGCCAGGTCGGCATCGTCCTCGGCGTCGCCATCCTGGTCACCGTCCTCGGCCAGCCGACCCGCACCGACGCGCTCAACGTCTTCCAGCGCGCCACCGTGGTCCTGGCCGTCGCGGCATTCACCGCCGGGCTGGTCGCGCTGCTGCTGGTCCGGGTCCGCGGCGGCCGGGTCCTCGCGCCTGCGGGCGAGGCTGCTGCCGCTGTCTCCCCGGCCGCCCGCGGGTGAGCTGGCCCGGCGGGCGCTAAGGCAGTAGCGGGCGGGTATCCGCCAGCCGGCCCGACCGCTCCAGGCGAAGCCAGCGGGTGATTCCGATCGACGCCAGGAACGGCACGTCGTGGCTGACCACGACGAGCGCGCCCTGGTAGCAGGACAGGGCCTGGGCCAGCTGCCGGACCGAGGCCAGGTCGAGGTTGTTGGTCGGCTCGTCGAGCAGCAGCAGCTGCGGCGGCGGGTCGGCCAGCAGCAGCGCGGCCAGGACCGCGCGGAACCGCTCGCCGCCGGACAGCGTCCCCGCCACCTGGTCCGCCCGCGGGCCGCGGAACAGGAACCGGGCCAGTCCCGCCCGCACCTCGTTGACGGACGCGCGCGGCGCGACCGCCCGCACGTTCTCCACCACGGTCAGTGCGTCGCCGAGGATGTCGAGGCGCTGCGGCAGGTAGCCGAACGGCCCGTTGCGGCGCACGCTCACGCCGTCGAGGCGGCCCGCCGACCCGGTCCCGGGGGCCCCGGCCAGGGCGTGCAGCAGCGTTGTCTTGCCCGCGCCGTTCGGCCCGGTCAGCGCCACCCGCTCCGGCCCCCGCACGATCAGCCCGGCCAGCCGGCCGGCTTCCTCCTCCCCGGCCGCCTCCGGCCCGTTCGCCGGCGCCGCGGCGGCGTGCCACGGCGCCCACGGCCGGTTGAGGCCGCCCGCGGCCAGTACGGTGCGCCCGGCGGGCACCGCCGTTCCCGGCAGCGCCACCCGGATCACCGAGTCGTCGCGCAGCGACTCCTCCGCGTCGGCCAGCCGCGTCCTGGCATCGGCGATACGGGCGAGCGCGACGTCCCGGGTTCTGCCCGCGGACTCCTGCGCCGACCGCTTGCGACCGCCCGCGACGATGCGCGGGATGGAACCCGACGCGGCCAGCGCCCGGCCCTGGCGGTCCCGCCGGGACTGTTTGACCTGGTTCTCCACCAGGTCGCGGCTTTCCCGCCGCACGTCCGCCCCGGCCGCGTGGACCGCGCGCAGCGCCGCCGCCTGCTCGGTCGCGAGCATCGACTCGTAGGCTTCCAGGTTCCCGCCGTACAGGCTCAGCGTGCCGTCGTTCATATCGGCGATCTGGTCCGTCAGCGCGAGCAGCGTCCGGTCGTGGCTGACGATCAGCATCACCCCCGGCCAGGCTTCGACGGCCGCGTACAGGCGCCGCCGCGCGTCCAGGTCGAGGTTGTTGGTCGGCTCGTCCAGCAGCAGCACGGCCGGCCGCCGCAGGAACAGCGCCGACAGCGCGGTCAACACCGTCTCGCCGCCGGACAGCCGCCCGACCGGGTCGTCCAGCCCGACGTGGGCCAGCCCCAGCCGGGCCAGCCACTCCCGCGCCCGCTCCTCGACATTCCAGTCGTCGCCGACCGCGTCGAACACCGCCGGGTCGACTGACCCGGCCTCGACCGCGCGGATCGCCTCCCGGACCGAAGCGATGCCGAGCAGCGCCGCCACCGGGGCGCCGACGTCGAGCGTGAGGTCCTGCGGCAGGTAGCCGACCTCACCGGGGGCGGTCACCGTCCCCGAGGTCGGCCGCAGGCGCCCGGCCATCAGCCGCAGCAGGGTCGATTTACCCGACCCGTTCGCGCCGATCAGGCCGGTCCGCCCGGGGCTGAAGGAGGTACTGAGCCGGGAGAGCAGCACCCGGCCGTTCGGAAAGGAAAAAGACAGATCGCTGAGGACAACGGACATGGAGCAGCTCCGGAGGAGGTCGCGGGCACGCGCCAATGCGGCGCGGCACTGGGGGCAGACCTCAGAGCTTCAAGCCGCTCTCCGTTCGCCGGGGATGGAACGCAAGCAGTATGCGGCCGCCGCCGTTGGCCGGGCAACCGGTTTTGCGTCCGGGACGCCGGCGCGCCGGCCAGCCCGAAACACGTGACTAACAAAACTTTCCGCTGCATAATCGAATTCGAATAAGGGATCTAGTTCGAGCACAGAGCGCCGGACCCGTAGGAGTAAAGCACATGATCAAGACATCCAAGCCGCGGCGCGACGGCATGGTCCGCGTCACGTTCACGCTTCCCGGGCAGGAGCCGGCCGCCGCCGTCTCGGTTGTCGGCGACTTCAACAGCTGGGACCCGTTCGCGCACCCGCTGCGGACCCGGGCAAACCGGACGCGCAGTGCCACGGTCACCGTCCAGTTGGGCAGCACGCTGCGGTTCCGCTATCTCGCCGACGGCGGCCGCTGGTTCGACGACGACAGCATTTCCCCCGCCTCGGGGGATGACGCGATCATCGCCGTGTGAAGTCATTAGTATCGTTCCCCGTGGGTCCAGAGCTGATCGACCGTGCCATCCAGCTGCGGCAGGCCCTCGGCGCGGCCGGGGGGCTGGTCGCCGTCGAGCGGTTCATCGCCGCCCAGCGGGGCCTGACCCGCGCCGACCGTGACCTGCTCCTCGACTGGGCCGGCAACAGCGTGCGCGGCATCTTCGAGGTCCAGGGCACCGCGCGCCGGGACGCCGCGGGCGGCGCCGTTATCGCGCTGAACCTGGTCGACGACCTGGAGTACCGGATCTACGGGCTGCGGGCCGCCCCGGAATCGGGTGCTCCCGCGGCCGCGGGAGTGCGCCGCGGCGGCTTCTTCGCCGCCACCCTGCTCCCGCTGGCCGACGACGACTCGGCCTGGCTCGCCGCGGCCGACGAGGCCTGGTACCCGAAGGCCGACGCGCGTCAGGTCGCGCGGCTGGCCATCGACCTGGCCACCCGGGAGCCTGACCTGGTCTTCCGCAACCAGGAAAAGGCCGCGCAGGGCTGGGCCTACATGCGGCGCGACCGGGACGAGTTCGTCGCGTTCTTCGGCCGGGACGAGCTCGTGCTGCCCACCCCCGAGGCCGAGGGCAGGCTCAACGCCTACTACAAGATGCGCCGGGACTCCGCGCTCGCCGCCCGCGGGCGGCACCGCGCGGTCAGCGACACCGGCGAGACCACCTTCGTGATGCCGGAAGGGTTCTTCGAGTTCGACACCGTGGGCATCATCTACGACGAGACCGACGGATTCGTGGTCGTCCCCGAGTACGGCATGCTGCGGGAGATGTTCGCCGACCCGGCCCTCGCCGCCGACCCGCAGCACGCCAACGTGCTCCGGGCCTACCTGCGGGAGGACGCCATTCCGCCGCTGCCGCTGCGGCGGGTCGCGACGGCCTTCCCCGGGAACGCCGACGCGGTCTTCCGCCGCGTGCTCGGGAACCGGACCTTCAGCTGGAACGAGAACGGGACCGGCCTGCTCCGGAAGCGCAAGCCCGGCTACTACGAGTCCGAGCCGACCCCGGGAGTGGCGGTGCTCGGCGACCGCCTGCTCGCCCTGGCCCGGGGCGCCCCCTGACCGGTGCCGCCTAAGTCCCGGGCGGCGTGAAGTCCGGGTCGAGTTCCATGAACGCGTCTATCACGCCCAGGTAAGCAAAGGCGGCGAGCGTCCACTGGGCGGGCTCGCCGTCCAGGCCAGGCCCCGGGATCGGCGCGTTGAGCAGCTCGTTCACCCGGATGGGCTCGGTCAGGTCAGGACTGTCGCCGGCGTCGCCGGCGTCGCCGGGGGGGACAGTGCCGGCGGCCTGGCCGTCAGGCCCGGCTCCCGGGTGGGCCAGCGCCGTCTGTACCTGGACGTTGCGCAGGGCCAGGGCCTGGACGAGCAGGCCGCCGGCCAGCTGCACGTGGTCGAGCGTGTAGGCCGGGTCGCGCACCCGCACGCCCAGCGTTGTCGCGAGATGGCTCAGCACGAAGATGATCGAGTCGCGCGAGCGCCGCTGCGAGTCCTCCAGCGCGGCCGCGATCCGGCGGCGCGCCTCTCCGCTGCGGGTAGAGCCCAGCGTGGCGATGAGCGCCATGTGCAGCCGCCAGGGCGCTGACCCGCTCAGCTCGTGGTAATTGCGCGTGCAGGTAAGCCGGACCACCTCGCACAGCAGCGCCCGGCGCCCCTCCGTGCTGCCCAGCCGGCCCGGGTGGTCGGTGACGACCTGCGCGGCGATGCTGAACGTCTCGGGGTCGATGAGGGTACGGTCACTGAAGAAACTTCCCGCGCCGGCCAGGTAGCACAGCAGTTCGTCGATGTACTCCTCCCGGTAGGGCCACATCCGGTACACCGAGCTGCGCGGCACCCGCGCTCGCTGGATGACCTCTTCCAGCCGCAGGTGCTCGATGGTCAGCGCCGCGCCGGCCTCGAGGGCCAGCTCCCGCCCGGCGTCGAGCATCCGCTGCCTGACCTCTTCCGCCGCCACCCGCTCGGGCCGGGCCGTCATGACGTGCCCCCACCTCTCGCCGCACGAACAAGAAAACCCTCTCAAGACAACGGTATCGTGCAAAAACAGGTGTCATGGGACATTAGACTCAGTGTCTCAACGAACCCGCGGACGGGGAACCGAGGGCGGCCCTCGGAGGGGGAGGGCCGGGGATTGGCCGGGCGCGGCGCAAGCCGCGCCCGGCTGACCTCAGTTTTCGCCCGGGGGAGCGGCCCCCCGTACCCCCCGGTGTCCGCGCGTCACCGCGGCCCTGCGGCTCCGCGGCTCCGTGTTCTTGTGTCCCGGGTAGGCGGCGCTGAGTCAGTAGGCGACGCAGAAGCGGGTGCGGTGGTGCTTCGGGGTGTCGATCTCGTCGACGAAGGCCAGGGCGTAGTCGGCGCCGGAGATCTCCGACCTGCCGTCCGCACCGGTCAGCAGGATGTCGCCGCCGGTCCGGTACCGGCCGGTCGGCTGCCCCGGGTTGTACGACCCGAAGTTGGCCGCGGGCGACAGGTAGAACCAGTCCGCCCCGGTCGTGTCCGCGCGCAGCGCCTCGAGCAACTCCGCTCCGCGGCCGGCCTCGCCCTTGAACTGCTCGGGGAACTCGGGGGTGTCGATCAGCCGGGGGCCGCCCTCGGCGACCAGGAGCGACGCCGCGCCGCCGACTACGCCGAGCCGGGTGCCGTGCCTGGCGGCGGCGCTGGTCAGCGCGGGCAGCGCGTCCAGCAGCGGGACTCCGTCGCCGCTGGCGTCCGGCGCGAAGTGAATCGCGACCACGATCACGTCGGCCTCGGCCGCGACCCGGTCCACGAGCGCGGCGTCGTGCACCGAGCCCGCCCGGTACTCCGGGCCCGCCGTGGCCGGCGCCCCGTCCGGAAGGTTCCTGGTCACGGAGATGACCCGGTGCCCGCGCCGGAGCGCCTCTTCCCCGATGGCGGAACCCGCGTACCCGGTACCGCCGAAGATCGCGATCGTCGTCATGGACCTCTCCCGTGCTGTCGCCGCGGGCGTTCCCGCGAGCCTCCGAACAGCCAGTAAGCACAATCGCGGTGAGAATATTTCGGCCGGGTCCGGCGGGATGGCCCGCTGGCCGCCCCGGGACCTCAGGGATGCTGGCTGGCGGGACGGAAGTGGTGGCTGCCCCAGCCGGCTTGCCCGGATAGGGGTTAAGGCATCCGATGAGGGCAGGGACCAGGTAAGCATCAGGCCAGATTCCCGTCTCCGGAGGAGAGTTCCCGTCTTGACCGCAGTACCGCAGATCACGCTGAACAACGGCCAGTCCATCCCGCAGCTCGGTTTCGGGGTGTTCCAGATCGAGCCCAAGGACACGGTGGAGGCGGTAAGCGCCGCCCTGCAGACCGGGTACCGGCACATCGACACCGCCGAGATGTACGGCAACGAGAAGGAGGTCGGCGAGGCGGTCGCGAAATCCGGCCTCAGCCGGGCCGACGTCTTCGTCACCAGCAAGCTCGGCAACGGCGCCCACCGCCCCGATGACGCCCGGCGGGCGTTCGACGCGTCGCTGCAGGCGCTCGGGTTCGACTACGTCGACCTGTTCCTCATCCACTGGCCGCTCCCGACCCGGTACGACGGTGACTTCGTGTCCACCTGGCGGACGCTGGAGGAGTTCTACCACGACGGGCGGGCCCGCTCCGTCGGCGTGTCCAACTTCCAGCCGCACCACCTGCGGCGCCTGCACCAGGAGACCGAGGTTCCGCCGGCGGTCAACCAGATCGAGGCCCACCCGTACCTGACCCAGGAGGACGTACGCGCCTTCTGCGCCGAGCACGGCATCGCCGTCGAGGCCTGGTCGCCGATCGGGCAGGGCCTGGTGCTGGACGACCCCGCCATCGTCTCGATCGCCAAGCGGGCCGGCAAGACCCCGGCTCAAGTCGTGCTGCGCTGGCACATCCAGCGCGGCGACATCGTGTTCCCCAAGTCGGTCACCCCGGCGCGGGTCAAGGAGAACTTCGACCTTTTCGACTTCGAACTGCCGGAGGGCGACCTCGCCGAGATCAGCGCGCTGAACCGGGACCAGCGCACCGGTCCCGACCCCGACAAGTTCGACATGGTCTGACCGCCCGGGGCAGCGGGCGTCACGCCGCCCGGCGCTGAGCCGGGCGGCTCCTGGCCGCGGGTCAGGAGTAGCGCAGCAGGACCGCCGCCACCTTGAGGCCGCGGTTGCCGGCGGCGTGGGTGAACCCGCCGGCCAGCTGCTGGGCGGTGCCGGGTACCCGGGCGACGGCGCCCACGGTGATGGCGGGCGCGCTGACCGGAAGCGCCGCCCTGGCCAGCTTGCCGTTCGCGTAGTGGACCAGGCAGGAGGTGCCGCCGGCGCCGCCGTCCATCGGCAGCCAGAGGCCGCCCTTGCCGTCCGAGCTGACCTGCGGCTCCGGGCCGGAGCCGAACTGGCCGGACGCCACCTTGGACCACGCGGACCCGTTGTAGTGCAGCACGACGAGCGGGCCGCCTTCATCTTCGGCGTCGCCGTTGCCGAAGGCGTAGACGTTGCCGGCCGACAGTGCCAGGACGCCCGTGACCGCGGGGTCGTTGAGACCCCGGGGATTCCGCGCCGGCAGCAGGCTCTTCACCGGCGTGGCGACCCATCGGGCCCCCGTCCAGTGCTCCAGGCTGGTTCCGCTGAAGGCCCAGACGTTCTTGTCCGACAGCGCGCTTCCGCCCTGGAAGGACGGGCTGACGCGGGTCCACTTCGTCCCGTTGTAGAACCAGGTGCCGAGTGCGGGCTCACCGGGGACGGCCGCCTGGCCGTACACCCACACGTCGTGGCCGGACACAACCGTGGCGCCGGCGATCGCGTGGGGGAAGGTCTTGACCGCCGACCAGGCCGAGCCGTTCCAGCGCAGCACGCGCGACGCACCAGACAGATTACGGGTGAAGGCCCAGACGTTCTTCGGCGCGGCCGCGCCGGCCGCGACGACCTCTTCGCCGGACAGGCTCGGGAACGTGGTCTTGGTCCACGTGCTGCCGTTCTCCCGCCAGGCGGTCGCCCGGGAGGTAAAGCCGAGTCCGTCGAACGCCCAGGCGGTTGTCTTTCCCGTCACCGCGAGCGCCGTGAACTGGCCGCTGTCATCGGTTTTCACCGTTTTGACGACCCGCCAGGCCGGCCCCGCGGCCGGCTGGGCGCCGCTGGCCGCGGCCGGAACGGCCAGTGCGAGCAAGCCCGCCGCGGCCCCCGCCGCAGTCAGCCAGGTACGTGTCCCGCTAAAAAGTGACATGTTGCCGCCGTTCCCCTGTTGGCCCGTCCGTCTACTGCTGCATCGCGGACCTCATGGTGCCAGGGGAAGCGCGCTGCGGCCAGCGCATCCGTGCCGTGTCAGTCAGTCAGCGGGCGGGGCGGCCGGTCAGCCCGCGTCCTGGCTGTCCAGCCAGGACGCGATGCTGCGGGCCAGGGTGGGCATCGGCAGGGAGCCGTGGTCGAGGACGGCGGCGTGGAAGTCCGGCAGCGAGAACGCGGCTCCGAGGCGCTGCCGGGCGTCGTCGCGCAGCCGCTCGATCTCCAGCTTGCCGGTGAGATAGCACAGCGCCTGCCCCGGCATGACGATATAGCGGTCGATCTCGGCCGCCATGAACTGCGGGGGCAGCGGGACGTGCTCGACCGCGTAGTCGACGGCGCGCTCGCGGCTCCAGCCGAACGCGTGCAGCCCGGTGTCGACGACCAGGCGGACGGCCCGCATGAGGGCCGTGCTGATCGCGCCGAGCAGGCCGCGGTCGTCGGCGTACAGGCCGGTCTCCGCGGCCAGCTGCTCGGCGTACAGGCCCCAGCCCTCGGAGAACACCGACAGGCTGCGCTGCCGCTGCAGCGCGGGCAGTTCGTCCAGCAGCTGCAGGCGGGACAGCTGGAGGTGATGGCCGGGGACCGCCTCGTGGAAGGCCACCACGTCGATGTCCCAGCCGGTGCCCGCGGTCGGCCGCAGGGTATTGAACCAGAACGTGCCCGGCCGGCCGCCGTCCAGCCGGGGCGGGGTGTAGTGCGGCGCGGCGCCCGCCAGGGCGACGACCTCGGGCATCGGGGTGACGGCGCAGGGCGGCGGGAGGGGCGCGGGGAAAAACTCGGGCGCGCGGGCCTCGGCCCGCCGCACGGCGGCGACCGCCCGGCTGACCGCTTCCTCGGGGCTGATCTTCCCGGCCGAGTCGCGGATCGCGCCGAGCACCTCGTCCCGTCCGGTCAGCCCCAGGTTCTTGCCCAGCTCAACCGCCCGCGCCTCGAGCGCCGCGACGTGGTCGAGACCGGTCTGGTGCAGCTCGGCGGCGGTCAGCGGCAGGGTGGTGTAGATCCGGATGGCCCGCGCGTAGTCGTCCTCCCCGCCGGGCAGCCAGCGCAGCCCGGGCTGGCTGGCCGGCCGGGCCCGCGGCAGCAGCTCGCGGACGGTGTCGGCCCAGCGGCCGAGGGCAGGCTGCACCACGTCGGTCACGGCCGCCCGGCGTTCGGCCTCCCAATCCACGGCGCGGTCCCAGCCGGCCGGCGGTTCCGGTGCCAGGACGGGGCTGGTGCCCGGGGCCGCCAGCACCGACTCGACCCAGTGCAGGGCCTGCTCGGCCAGCGGGGCGACCGGCAGCCGTCCCCGGGCGGCCCCGTCCCGCAGGCGCCCGGTCACCTGGTCCAGCCAGGTACCGCTGCCCCGTACGCGGGCCAGGTAGTCCTCGGCCGCCGCCGGGTTCATCAGCACCGTCCTGGCCGCCACGGCCAGGAACATCGCAGGCCCGGAATACTGCATGGCCGTGACCGTGTACTCGTCGCTGGCCAGGTCGACCGCCGCCACCTCCTGGGCGGCGGCCTGGGTGGTGCAGTCCAGCGTGATCGCGTCGGCCGGCGTGAGCGGCTCCTGCCCGGTCCGCGCCGCCCGGTCGAGAAAACCCTCCGCCTCGGCCCGC
>DASWUW010000714.1:0-7168 GCA_036406335.1 Trebonia sp. | reverse complement strand
TCAGCAGGCATCCTGACATGTCCACGCCGACCTCGCTCGAACTGCCCGAGGGAACGCGGCGAACCACCGTTGAGACCGACCGCGGCGAGTTCGCCGTGCTCGACGCGCTGCCCGCCGCCGGCCCGTGCGAGCGGGGCACGGCCCTGCTCGTGCCCGGCTACACCGGCAGCAAGGAAGACTTCATCGCGATCCTGGGCCAGCTGACCGCGGCCGGCCGCCGGGTGGTGGCGGCCGAGCTGCGGGGCCAGTACCAGACTCCCGGCCCGGACGACCCGGACGCCTACGACCCGCGGGAACTCGGCGCCGACGTCGCCGCGCTGTTCGACTCGGTGCAGGCGGACCACCTGCTCGGCCACTCTTTCGGCGGCCTGGTCGCCCGCGAGGCCGTCCTCGGCGGCTGCCTGCCGACCTCGCTCACGCTGCTGAGCTCCGGCCCGGCCGCCCTGTACGGCCCGCGCGCGGAAGAACTCCAGTTCATGCTGGGCTACCTGGACGGCACTCCGGCGGCCGGGCTCGGCGCCAAGGTGGCCGAGGTCTGGCACGGCTCGCTCAAACCGCAGGCGGCGGCGGCCGGCGTCCCGGCCCCGGTCGTGGCCTTCCTGGAAGAGCGGATGCTGGCCAACAACCCGGTCGGCCTGGTGACCATGGCCACCCACCTGCTCAAGGCGGAGGACAAGACGGCCGGACTGGCCGCCCTCGGCCTCCCGTGCTTCGTGCTCTACGGCGAGGACGACAACGCCTGGCTCCCCGCGCAGCAGCGGGACATGGCGGTCCGGCTGAAGGCAGAACGCACCTGTATCCCCGGCGCGGCCCACAGTCCCAGTGTCGAAGCCCCGGCCAGCACGGCCCACGCCCTGACCCGGTTCTGGAACGCGGCCGAGAAGTAGCCGGCTACAACTCGGCCAGGGCGTCCCACGGGCGGTGCGGGGCGGCGGCAGCCTGCCCTTCGGGGCAGCTGCGCAGGTAGTCGCACCAGCCGCAGCCAGGGCCGGTACGGGCCGGGAACGCCGCGTCGCGTTCCGGGCCGGGCAGCGGGCCGCGGGCCAGCTCGTCGGCGTCGGCGCACTCGGCGGCGATATCCTCGGCCCGCCCCAGGTGCCGCTGCAGCGATTCCGCGGTGTGCTCCCAGGCCAGCACTTGCCCGGACGGCAGGTGGTGGAGCTCCACCCGGCGGCAGTCCCGGCGCAGCGCCCGCGCGGCGGCCAGCGCGTAGAGGGCCAGCGCCAGCGAACTGCGCGCATCGTCCACCGACAGCGGCCGGCGGCCGGTCTTGTAGTCCACCACGACCAGCTCGGTGCCGTCCGCACCGTCCGGCCGGGGCCGCTCGTCGAGCCGGTCGATCCGCCCCGACACCGCGATCCGGGCGGTCCTGGTGGCCACCGTCCGCTCCACCCCGACCGGCTCGTCGCCGGCGTCGAGGCCGCCGACGTAGGTTTCCACCAGCGACCGGGCCCAGTCCCGGTAACGGGCCGACTGGGCCCCGTCGGCGAACCCCTCACCGATCCAGCCCTGGGTCACCAGGCGGCCGGCCGCCGCCGGGGTGCGCCGGGACAGCGGCAGCCGCCACCAGCCGGCCAGGGCGTTGTGCACCGACGCGCCGACGCTGTTGTGCGCCCAGGGCGGCCCCTTCCTGGGGACCGGCCGGTCCAGGTAGCTCATCCGGTACCGGCGGGGGCAGTCCAGCCAGGTCCCGAGCCGGGTCGGCGTACACGAGTACAGCCGCCGGGGCATGCCCTCGAAACCGAGCTGTTCCACTGGAGAACTCCTTTCTTTTGCCCGGACGGCGTCAGCTGAACGTTCGACACCACTCAAAAGAAAAAAGTTCTTAGCTGAGCTCTCCGGCGGGGCCGGCCGTCACCCAGCCGTCGAACCGCTTGGCGGCGTCGCCTACCGTGGTCTCCTCGCCGTGGCCGGGCAGCACCCGGGTCGCCGGGGGCAGGTCCAGCAGACGCTCGCCGATGGCGTTGAGCTGACCGGGGAAGTCCGGGAAAACTCCCTCGTGGGGCACCGGGCCGGACGCCGACAGCGCGTCGCCGGTGAACACGACGCCCAGCGCCGCGCAGTAGAGGCTGACCGAGCCCGGCGTGTGCCCCGCGGTGCCGATGACCTCGAGCTGCACGTCGGCGACGTCGAACCGGCCGCCGTCGGCCATCTCGATCTCCGGGTCGCCTTCGCGGTGGGTCATCCGCCACACCATCCGGTCGGAGCGGTGCAGGGCCACCGGCGCCTCGTCCCGCTCCGCGATCTCAACCGCGGCGGCGACGTGCGCGGCGTGCCCGTGGGTGCAGATCACCGCGAGGATCTCGCGCTCCCCGATCTGTTCCAGCAGGCCCGCCGCGTCCTGCCCGGGGTCGATGACGATGACCTCGTCGTCGTCTCCGATCAGCCACGCGTTGAACTCGTCCGAGGATTCTGCACCGATCCGCGGCGTCCACACCCGCTCGACCCGAGCCTTCACGACCCGCACCTCCGCCAGAAAAGCGCCGTCCGCGGCGCCGGCTATCCTGCCGTGGGCCACTCTAGTGGCCCGCGGGCGTTAGCGCGCCTGGGCGGCGAAGGCAAGCACGGACTGGGCGACCAGCTGGACCGCGATCGCGGACAGCAGCAGGCCCGCGATCCGGGTCAGCAGGTCCACCCCGTTGTCGGTCAGCACCCGCTGGATGACTTCCGCGAACCGCATCACCAGCCAGGCGCAGACCGCGACGGCAATGATCGCCAGCGCGAGCGCCACGCCGTTGAGCACGGTATGCACGCGCTGCACGAACAGCATGGTGGCGACGATCCCGCCCGGTCCGGCCAGCAGCGGCGTGCCCAGCGGGACGAAGGCCACGTTGGTCTTGGCCCGTTCGGTGGAAGACGGCTCCTCCGACTTGCCGGTCAGCAGCTGCAGCGAAACCAGCAGGAGAAGCAGCCCGCCCGCGCCCTCCAGGGCCGGCAGCTCGACCTGGGTGTAGGCCAGGATCTCCCGCCCGAAGAGCGCGAACGCGATGATCACGCCAAACGCCACCACGGCGGCCTGCCAGGCCAGCCGCCGCTTAGTCCGCGTCGACCGGCCCCGGGTCAGGCCGATGAACACCGGCACGATGCCCGGCGGGTCGATGATCACGAAAAGGGTGACGAAGGCCTGGAAAAAGAAGGTCACGGCCGCCTCCCCGCCTGCTCCAGCAGCCGCTCGTACTCGGCCCGCGGTGTCGTCTCGGCCCCGAGGCCGTGCCCGGCCGCGGTTCCGCCCGGGAGGTAACCGCCGTGGTCGTCGCTGCCGCCGGTGACGATCAGGTCCAGCGCGCGGGCCAGACGGGTCAGCCGGTCCCGTTCGGGCGGGTGGTGATCGAAGTGGAAGACCTCGATCCCGCCCAGGCCCTGAAGCTTGAGCTCCGTGATGACCTCGTCGGGAACCTCGTAACCGGGCGAGCGCGGGTGGGCGAGCACCGGGACGCCGCCCGCGGCCCGGACCAGTGCCGTCGCGTAGCTCAGCCCGGGCGCGTAGCGGTCGACGAAGGCGCGGCCCCCGTCGCCGATCCACATCCGGGTGAACGCCTCGCTGGGCGCGGCGACCGCGCCGGCGTCGGCCAGGGCGCGGGCCAGGTGCGGGCGGCCGACCACCGCGTCGCCCGCGATCGCGCTGACCTGCTCCCAGGTGACGCCGGCGCCAAGCTCGGCCAGCCGCTCGGTCATCGCCCGGGCCCGGTACACGCGGTCGTCGCGGATCCGCGCCGTCTCCGCGGCCAGCGCCGGGTCGGCCGGGTCGAAAAGGTAGGCCAGCAGGTGCACGCTGCGCACCCCGAGCTGGCAGGACAGCTCCATACCGGGGATCAGCGTGAGGCCGTCCGGCAGCGCCGCGCGCGCCTCGGCGATGCCCGCCTGGGTGTCGTGGTCGGTGAGGGCCAGCACGTCCAGGCCGGCCGCCCGGGCCCGGCGGACCACCTCCGCGGGCGGGTCGGTGCCGTCCGAGGCGTTGCTGTGAGCGTGCAGGTCGATGCGCACGCCGGACATCGTAGCCCGCGCGGGTCACAGTGGGGATAACCGCCCGGCGGCGCGGCCCTTGGCGACGATCGCCAGCGCCAGCTTGCGCGAGGCCTCGTCGATCATCTCCCCGTCGAGCAGGACCGCGCCGCGCCGGTCCACCGACGTGGCCCGCTCGTAGGCCTCCAGCAGGCGCTCCGCCCGCTCGTAGTCGGCCGCGGGCGGGGTGAACGCGTCGTTGACGATGCCGGCCTGCGTCGGGTGCAGCACCCACTTGCCGTCGAAACCGAGCGCGGCCGCCCCGGCCGCCGCGGTGCGCAGGCCGTCCAGGTCGCCGATCCTGGCATAGGGGCCGTCGATCGCCTGCAGGCCGCGGGCCCGGGCCGCGACCAGGATGCGCATCAGCGGGTAATGGTGGGCGTCGAACGCGTAGCCCGCGGGCTGGCCGCCCACGGTCAGCGAGCGCATCCCGACCGAGGCCATGAAGTCGGCCGGGCCGAAGACGAGGGAGACCAGCCGGGGCGAGGCGGCCGCGATCGCCTCCACCGAGGCCAGCCCGGCGGCGTCCTCGATCTGCGCCTCGATGCCGATCCGGCCCGGTTCCAGGTCGCCCGCGCGCTCGATCTGACCCAGCAGCAGGTCCAGCCAGATCACCGCCGACGGGTCGCTCACCTTGGGCAGGATCAGCGTGTGAACCGCGCCGGGAGCGCTCTCCACTACCGCGATCACGTCCCGGTAGGCCCACGGCGTGGTCACGCCGTTAACCCGCACCGCCATCAGTTTCCCGTCCCAGCCGCCGTCCCGCAGCGCACCGACGGCCAGCTCGCGCGCCTCCGGCTTGGTGTCCGGGGCGACCGAGTCCTCCAGGTCGAGCATCACCTCGTCCACGGCCAGCCCGCGCGCCCGGGCCAGGAACCGCTCGCTGCTGGCGGGCACCGACAGGCAGCTCCGGCGGGCCCGGTAAGTAGAAGTCACCCGTCGAACCTACCGGTACGCCCGGCCGGGGACAGGCGCGAGTACGCCTGTCCCCGGCACGTACCATAAGGGCATGAGCTCCCCTCTTCCCGACCGCGAGCAGGTACTGACCGCACTGGCCGGGGTCAACGACCCGGAGATCGGCCGCCCGATCACCGAGCTGGGCATGGTCAAGTCAGTCGAGATCGCGCCCGGCGGCGCCGTCGTCGTCGCCGTTTACCTGACCGTGGCCGGCTGTCCGATGCGGGACACCATCACCAGCCGGGTCACCGCCGCGGTGACGGCACTGGCGGGCGTGACCAGCGTCCGGGTCGACCTCGACGTGATGAGCGAGGAGCAGCGCCAGGGCCTGCAGTCGACGCTGCGCGGCGGAGCCCCCGAGCGGGTGATCCCCTTCGCCCAGCCTTCCTCGCTGACCAAGGTGTACGCGATCGTCAGCGGCAAGGGCGGTGTCGGCAAGTCGTCGGTCACGGTGAACGTGGCCGCGGCACTGGCGGCGGCGGGACACAAGGTGGCGCTCATCGACGCCGACATCTACGGGCACTCCGTTCCCCGGATGCTCGGTGTCACCGGGGTTCCCACCAAGGTCGCGGACATGATCATGCCGCCCAGCGCGAAGGGCGTGAAGGTCATCTCGGCGGGCATGCTCAAGCCGCCCGGACAGGACGCGCTGCCGATCCGCGGCCCCATCCTGCACCGGCTGCTGGAGCAGTTCCTGGCCGACTTCTTCTGGGGCGACCTGGACTACCTGCTCATCGACATGCCGCCGGGCACCGGCGACATCGCGCTTTCCCTGGCCCGGCTGGTGCCGGGGGCCGAGCTGGTCATCGTGACCACCCCGCAGCTAGCCGCGGCCGAGGTCGCCAAGCGGGCGGGAACGCTAGTCACCCAGACCCACCAGCGCGTGGTGGGCGTCATCGAGAACATGTCGTACCTGCTCTGCCCGCACTGCGGCGAACCGATGGACGTCTTCGGTTCGGGCGGCGGCGAGACCGTCGCCGCCGCGCTGACCAAGCTCACCGGCACCGAAGTGCCGCTGCTGGGCCAGATACCGCTGGACGTGCGGCTGCGGGAGGCCGGCGACAGCGGCACCCCGCTCGTGCTGGCGGACCCGACCTCCCCCGCCTCGGTGGCCCTGGTCAAGGTGGCCGAAGCGCTGACCGGCATGGGGCGCGGACTGGCGGGCCGGATGCTGAGCCTCACCCCGAGGTAACCCCGAGGGGTTAGTGGCCTCGGGGTCCGGTCAGGTGGCCTCGAGGTCGTAGGGCGGGTCTTCCCCGTCGAGCAGGGTGGTCCGGGCCCCGTTCGCCCCGACTCCGCCGAGCACGGAGGCCCCGGTACCGCCGAGAGCGGCACCCGGAGCCGAGTCGGCATCGTCGAGCAGCAGCCGCGGCGCGTCACTGGCGTCATCCATCAGGTGCTTCTGCACGAACCGGCGCGGGCTCAGGTCCTCGAAGTCGAAGTCCTGGAACTCGGGGCCGAGCCCCTCGCGCAGGTCCGCCTTCGCGCCCTCGGCGATCCGCCGCAGGTCGCGCAGCGCCCGGCCGGCCTGGGAAGCGATCTTGGGCAGCTCGTGCGGGCCGAAGACGACTAGCGCGATCACGGCGAGGACCAGCAGCTTGGTCAGCGAAAGGTCAAACACTCAGCTCTCCGTCTGCGGTCGGTCGCACTCGTTAACACTCTAGACGGTATTCGCGGCGGCGGGGCCGCTGGCTTGCCCTGCTCACCCGCTAGTTTCGCCCGTCCCGCGGACGTCAGCCAAACGGGTTGGCCAGCCGGACGATCCGTTCCAGCCCCCGCCCGAGCCGGCCCAGGAGCCCGGGCGGGCCGCTGGACGGCAGCGCCTGCACGACCCCGGTGACCGTCTGCGGGGGCGCGTCCGCGATCATCGTGTAGACGAAGCCGGTCCCGGCCCAGGTGACCGAGTGCCCGGACACGAAAACCGGCTGCCCGGCCACCCGCACCTGCTGCCAGCCGGCCAGCGGCGGCGCCAGGGTCCCCCGCTGGACGAAGAGCGAGACGACGTAGAGCCCGTCCGAGTACTCCAGGTCCACGACCTCGCCGCTGCGGGTCTGGTTCCGCGCCGCCGCGTACAGCGGCAGGCCGCCGGGCAGCGTGCCGGGCACCCGCCAGCCCTGGCCGGTGAGCGAGGAGAGGAACGCGGCCGGGGCGGCCGTCGCGGCCCAGGCTACCGGTGACGGCACCGCGCCGGCACTGGCGCCGGGAGCCT
>DASWUW010000713.1:0-8716 GCA_036406335.1 Trebonia sp. | reverse complement strand
ACAGCAACAAAAGCAGCCCACGGAACTCGTGCGCCCGCCGCGCCCCCTACCCCCCGCCACGGCCCCGAGTCAGAGCGCCGCGATCCACTCGTCGGTGCTGGTGACCAGGGCCTGCCGGGGAATACCTTCCCGGTCAGCACGCGGTGCACTTCCTCGTCCGGGTCGGCGCAGGCGTCGGCGAGCACGGTGAGCCGGTAGTCGAGGTCGGCCGCCTGCCGCAGCGTGGACAGCACGACGCCGCTGGTGGAGATGCCGGCCAGGATGAGCGTGTCCGCGCCCGCGCCGCGCAGCAGCACGTCCAGGTCGGACCCGGTGAAGGCGCTGACCCGGCGCTTGAGGATGACCGGCTCGCCGTCCTGCGGGGCGAGGGAGGCATGCACCTGGGTGGCCGGGTGGTCCTGGTGGTAGGAGTCCCCGCCGTGCGCGGCGGCGGCGGAAAACGTCGCGTTGGATACCGCGACCTCGGGATAACCGGGACGGAAGGCTACCCGGACGAACATCACCGGGATTCCCGCGGCCCGGGCAGCCTTGGCCGCGCGGGCCGCGGCGTCGACGACGGACGGGGCGCCGACCCGCTCGACCAGTCCGTGCTGGAAGTCCATCAGGAGCAGGACGGAACGGACGACGGTCACGCGTCCAGCACTCCCGGCACCACCGGCGGCCGAGTGGACCAGGGGAAGTTGATCCACTGGTCGGTCCGCTTCCACACGTACTCGCACTTCACCAGCGACCCGGGCTTCTCGTACACCACGGCGGACCGCACGTCGGCGACGTGCCCGACGATGAAGGCCCGCACCAGCTCGATGGTCTTGCCGGTATCGGCCACGTCGTCGGCGATCAGCACTTTCTTCTGCGAGAAGTCGACCGCCGACGGCACCGGCGGCAGCATCACCGGCATATCCAGGGTGGAACCGACCCCGTTGTAGAACTCGACGTTCATCAGGTGCAGGTTCTTCACCGACAGGGCGTAGCCGAGCGCTCCGGCGACGAACATCCCGCCGCGCGCGATCGCCAGGATCAGGTCGGGCCGGAACCCGTCGGCGGCGATCACCCGGGCCAGCTCCTGCGCCGCGTCGCCGAACGTTTCCCAGGTCAGCGTCTCCCGAGGATGGTCCATAGCCTGTGACCCTACCGGGTCACCCGGCCAGCACGGCGGGCGCGGTCGCGTCGTATTCGGCCAGCCAGGCCGCGCCGCGCCCGTCGGTGTCACGCCGGTTCAGCCGCCGGCGCAGTGCGATCGCCGCGTCCCGCCGGACCGCGGCCCACCGGGACGGCAGGTGGTTGGACACGCCCCGGGCCCGCGCGGTCAGCACCACCTGGGACGCCCGCGGCCGCCGGACCCGCTCGTAGGCCGCCAGCGCCGCGACCGGGTCGCCCGGCGAAGCAGCGACCGCGTTGGCTAGCACCGCCCCGTCCTCGAGAGCCTGGCAGGCGCCCTGCCCCAGGTAGGGCAGCATCGGGTGGGCCGCGTCGCCCAGCAGGCTCACCCGCCCGGACGTCCAGGCGGGGATGGGGTCCCGGTCGTACAGCGCCCACTTGTACCAGGCCGGCCCGGCCTCGAACAGCCGCAGCAGCGACTTGTTCCAGCCGGCGTACCGCTCGACGACCTCGGCCCCGGGGCACTCGGTGACCCACGACTCGTGCCGGTAGGAGTCGTCGTCGTAGTGCGCGACCACGTTGATCAGCTCCTCGCCCCGCAGCGGGTAGAGCACGACCGTGCCGTGCGGCCCGAGCCACTGCCCGTTGTCGGCGGCCACGTCCGCCAGCACGCCGCTGGGCACGGCCGCGGCCGGGATGACCGACCGGTAGCAGATCTTCCCGGTGAACCGGGGCGCGTCCGGTCCGAACAGCGTCGTCCGCACCATCGAGTGGATCCCGTCCGCCCCGATGACGATGTCCGCCTCGGCCGCCGAGCCGTCGGCGAACCGCGCGGCCGCCGCCGACTCGCCGGACTCCACCGCGACGCACCGCCGGCCCAGCGAAACGGTCCCCGCGGGCAGCGCGGCGGCGAGCACGTCGAGCAGGTCGGCCCGGTGCACGGTGGCGGGCTCGATGCCCAGGTGCGCCGTCTGCCGGGCCCGGCTGGTGCGCGAGATGACCCGCCCGGTTATCCCGTCCCGGGTGACCGCGTAGTCGGTCCGCCCGGCGATCTTCCGCACCGCGTCCTCGACGCCGACGAACCGCAGCACCCGCATCGCGTTGGCGTGCAGCGCGACCCCGGCGCCGATCTCCCTGAGCTCGCCCGCCGCCTCGTAGACGGAGACCTCGGCGCCGGCCCGCAGCAGCGCGCAGGCCGCGGTCAGCCCGCCGATGCCGCCGCCGATTATCGCAACCCGTGTCATGCGCCCATCCTTTACCGTCGCCGCGTGTCCTTCAATTGCCCGCGGTAACGGAAATCGGCGCCGCCGCTTGTCGTCCCGCCGCGCCCGCCATGCCCGCGGCCGGGTTCCGCCCGGGACATTTGTCCCGGTTAAAAGGGCCCGGTTGCCCCATGCGCGGCGGCCCCGGTTCCGGTCTACTGACTGACAGCGACGGTGCTGGCGGCCGCCGCGGCAGCGTCGGGGTGACGGCCGCGGGCCGGCCGGGAAGGGCAGGCGGGATATGGGAAAGCTGAGTCTTGAGGCCGCGATCGAGCAGGCGGGGTCACCGGTGGAGCTGCTGCGCAACTCCGGCGCCCGCCCGACCCTGTTCCCGGTTGCGCCTGAGTTCACCAACTGGCGGTCTGAGCAGCGGGCCTGGCGGACCCGCTGCGTGCTGTTCGACCAGTCGCACCACATGACCGACCTGTACCTGCGCGGCCCGGACGCGCTGCGGCTGCTGAGCAGCTTCGGCGTCAACTCGTTCGCCGGGTTCACCCCGGGCCGGGCCAAGCAGTACGTGACGGTCAACGGCGACGGGCAGTTCATCGGGGACGCCATCCTCTTCCACCTCGACGACGGCGTGTTCGACGTGGTGGGCCATCCCACGGTGGCCAACTGGCTGCAGTACAACGCCGAGGCCGGCGGTTACGACGTGCGCCTCGAGCGCGACGAGAACTCGGCCGACCGGCCGTCCGGTCCGCCGACGGTGTACCGCTACGAGCTGCAGGGCCCCACGGCGGCGGCGATCGTGCAGAAGGTGACCGGCCAGCGGCTGCCGGACGTCAAGTTCTTCCACATGACGCAGTTCAGCATCGCCGGGCGCCGGGTGCGGGCGCTGCGGCACGGCATGGCCGGGCAGCCGGGATTCGAGGTGTTCGGCCCCTGGGCCGACGGGGCGGACGTCCTCGCCGCCATCCTCGAGGCAGGCCGGGAGTTCGGCCTCGTCCGGGCGGGCGCCAAGGCGTACTCCACCTCTAACCTCGAATCGGGCTGGATCCCGACGGCGGTGCCCGCCGTCTTCGGCCCGGAGATGAAGGCGTACCGGGAGTGGCTCGACGCGAGCGCCCTCGGCTCCGTCGGCGGCAGCGTGAACTCCGCCGACATCTCCGACTACTACGTCACGCCTTACGACATCGGCTACGGGCGGACGGTCCGGTTCGATCACGACTTCCTCGGCCGCGAAGCCCTGGAACGGATCGCGGACCGCCCCCGCCGTAACAAAGTGACGCTGGTCTGGCACCCCGAGGACGTCGCGGCCGCCGTCCGCTCGCTGTGCGAACCGGGGGAGGCGGCCAAGTTCATCGAGTGGCCCAAGGCCCGTTACGCGTTCTTCCAGGTTGACCAGGTACTGCACGAGGGCCGGCCCGCCGGGATGTCCCTGGACCTCGGCTACATCGCCAACGAGCGGGCCTTCGTCTCGCTGGCCACGGTGGATACCGCCGTCGCCGCGCCCGGCACCGAGGTCACCGTGCTGTGGGGCGAGAACCCGGTCTCGGCCAAGCCCGCGGTGGAGCCGCACCGCCAGGTCGAGATCCGGGCCACGGTCGCCCCGGCGCCCTACGTCGCGGAGGTCCGCGCCGCTTACCGCAGTTCCTGAGGCAGCAGCCCCTCGCGCACCGCGATCAGCGCCGCCTGGGTGCGCGAGCTCACCTGGAGCTTGCGCAGCACGCTGGTGACGTGGTTGCGCACGGTGTGCTCGCTGATCACCAGCTCGCCGGCGATCTCCCGGTTGGACCGGCCCTGCGCCAGCAGGACCAGCGCGGCCCGCTCCCGCCCGGTCAGCGCGCCCAGTCCGGTGAGCGGCGCGGCCAGCTGCCGGGTGAGCTGCCGCGCGACCGCGGGGTCGAGGAACACCTGGTCACGGGCGGCCGCCGTGATGGCGGCGGCTACCTCGTCCGGGCCCGCGCTCTTGAGCAGGTAGCCGGCCGCCCCGGCGGCCAGTGCGGCGGTGACCCGGTCGAGTTCGCCGAAGCTGGTCACGATGACCACCCGGACCGCCGGGTGCCGGGCGGCGATCAGCGCGGTGGCGGCCGTCCCGTCCAGCCGCGGCATCAGCAGGTCAAGCAGCAGAACGTCGGGTAGTTCCCCCAGCGGCGCCAGCTGGTCCAGCAGGTCCAGGGCCTGCTGGCCGTCGGCTGCCTCGGCGACGACGGTCATGTCGTCGCGCGCCTCCAGGTAGGCGCGGAGGCCGCGCCGCACCATCGCGTGGTCGTCGGCGATCAGCACCCGCAGCCGGCGGCCGGGTTCCCCGGTCGTCACCGGGTACCGGGCCCGCTGAGCCCGGTCGTCTCCGGGTGCCCCGCGGGCGGGGCGGCGGTCACGGTTCCGGCGGGCGGCAGCGGGATCACGAGCCGGACGACGGTGCCGCCGCCGCGGCCCGGTCCGATCGTGACCCGGCCGTCCCAGCGCTCCGCCCGCTCGCGCATCGTCCGCAGCCCGTGTCCCGAACCCTGCCTGACCGGGCCGGGCAGCCCGCCCCCGTTGTCGGTGACACTGGCCCGCAGCCGCCCGCCGCGCACCCCGAGCCGGATCGTCGCGGTGTCCGCCCGGGCGTGCTTGACCACGTTGTGCACGGCCTCGGCGATCACCCGGTACACGTCCTCGGCCAGCTCGCCGGCGACCGAGTCGACGCCGTCCCCGATGCGGAGGCGAAGCTGCGGGCCGGGCCGGGCGCCCTGCCGGGCCGCCAGCGCCCGGGTCGCGGCCGCCAGCCCCCCGGTGCCGGCGGGCGACGCCGGACTCAGCTCGCGCACCATCGCGTCCAGGTCGGCCAGCGCCCCCTGGGCCAGGCCGGCGATCTCTTCCGCCACCGGCTCCACGCTGTCCGGGCTGGCGGCGCCGCGCCGGCTGAGCAGCCGCAGGGACGCGGCCTGCAGGCTGATCGAGAACACCTGCTGGACCACGGAGTCGTGCAGCTCACGGGCCAGCCGCCGCCGTTCCTCCCGCCGCGCGGCCTGCTGCGCGCCGCGGATCAGCGCCGCGTACCCGACCGCGATGGCGGCCTGCTCGGCCATCGCGGCCAACGACACCAGGAGCCGGTCGTTCGCCGGCCGGCCGGGGGCGAGGAACACGTTGAGCACCCCTGCGACGGGACCCCGCTCGCCGGTCTCGGGGCCGGTTACCAGCGGGATGCTCACGAACGCCTCCCACGGAAGTTCGGCCAGGTAGCCGTGCATCGGCGTCCACGCCGGGTCGTCCCTGATCGCGGCCCACCGGTCGGCGACGACCACCGGCTCGCCCCGGATGAAGACGTCCTGCATGCGCAGTGTCGCACCGTAGCTCCGGCACTCCACCAGGCGCTCGAAGAAGTCCGGCCAGTGCCGGAAGCCGGCCGAGCCCATCGCCCGCAGCGTCCCGTCGCCGCCGTCCGGCGTCAGGATTTGCACCCCGGCCACCGGATCGGCCTTGAGTACCTCGCCCGCCAGGCCGTCCAGCGTGACCGCCAGCGACCCGCGCGGCGCCAGCGCCGCCGCCGTCCTGGCGATGGCCGCCGCCTGAGGCTCCGTGCCGTTCATGCTCTCACCTCGCCAGTCAGTCATAATACGCCGCGCCATTGCCCTTGACTGAGTCAACGATTATCGTTGACTCAGTCAAGAAATAGGAGTCTCATGGCCGGCCCGACTGTTTCCGCCCCTGCCGCAGCGGGTCCGCTGCCCGCCCAGGTGGCCGAGGTCCGCGCGTTCAACCGCTTCTACACCAACGTCATCGGCGTGCTGAACGACCTGTACCTGGACACCCCGTACACGCTCACCGAGAGCAGGCTGCTGTTCGAGATCGCCCGGCCCGGGCGCACCGAAGTGTCCCGGCTGCGCCAGGCCCTGGACATCGACGCCGGTTACCTGAGCCGGGTGCTGGGCCGCTTCGAGGCCGACGGGCTGGTGACCAGGCACCGTTCGGCCTCCGACGCGCGGCGGCAGCAGGTAAGCGCCACCGAGGCCGGCCGGGCGGCCGCGGCCGAGCTAGACGCCCGCGCCGTCGGCCAGATCGGCGCCCTGCTGCGCGACGTCGACTGCGGCCCGCTGCTCGACGCGATGCGGGTGATCACGGCGGCCCTGGGCCGGCCGCAGCCCGGCCCGGACCGTACCGTCACCCTGCGCCCGCTGGCGCCCGGCGACCTGGGCTGGATCCTGCAGCGGCACGGCAGCAGGTACGCCGCCGAGTTCGGCTGGGACGCGACCTTCGAGGGATACTGCGCCCAGGTCGCCGGCCAGTACGCGACCCTGCGGGCCAGCCACCCGGACCGCACCGAAGGGTGGATCGCCGAGGTGGACGGCGTGCCCGCCGGGTCAGTCTGCTGCGTCCCCGACGGCGAGTCGACGGCCCGGCTCCGGCTGCTGATCGTGGAACCGTGGGCCCGCGGCCTCGGCCTCGGCACCCGGCTGGTCGCCCAGTGCCTGGAGTTCGCCCGCCAGGCCGGCTACGCCAGCATCGTCCTGCTGACCTACGACCAGCTCGCCGCCGCCCGGAGGATCTACCAGGCGGCCGGCTTCACCCTGGACCACGAGCACCCCGAGGACGCCTACGGCCAGCACCTGACCTGCCAGTCCTGGTCCCGCCCGCTGTAAACCGCCGCTTCCGCACACGAGGCAGGCCCGTGGGGCCTTGCCGACTGAGCACCCGGCCGGCCACCCTGGACGCTGACGCCCGCCCCGGGCACGGAAGGAGGCCGCGGTGACGGCGATCTCGGACACCGGTGGACCAGAGACGGCCGAGGTCGGCCCGCCGCCCCCCTTCGACCCGGAGCTGGTGCCTTTCCTGAACGCGCTGGCGGCGTCCGGCCGCCCGGAGTACACGCTGGAGAACATCCCCGCGCTGCGGGCCGCCCCGCTGCCGATCCCGCTGCCCACGGACGAAGAGCTGCGGCGCGACGGGGCGTTCGAGGTCAGCACCGTGCTGGTACCCGGGCCGGCCGGGGCGCCCGACGTCCCGCTGCTCGTCTGCCGCCCGACCGCCGTCGCGGCGCCCGCCGCCTGCCTCTACTTCATCCACGGCGGCGGCATGATCGCCAACGGCAACCGCTCGGGGATGGCCGGGGCACTCGACCACGCGCAGGAGCTCGGGCTGGCCGTCGTCTCGGTGGAGTACCGGCTCGCCCCGGAGACCCCGCACCCCGGGCCGGTCGAGGACTGCTACGCGGGCCTGTCCTGGACGGCCGCCCACGCCGCCGAACTCGGTATCGACCCGGCCCCCGTCATCGTCGGCGGGGTCAGTGCGGGCGGCGGGCTGTCGGCCGCGGTGGTGCTGCTCGCCCGGGACCGGGGCGGTCCCGCCCTGGCGGGCCAGCTGCTGATCTGCCCCATGCTCGACGACCGCAACGACACGCCGTCCGCCCGCCAGATGGCGGGGACGGGCGTCTGGGACCGGGCGGCCAACGACACCGGCTGGACCGCGCTGCTGGGCGCGGCGCGCGGCGGCCCGGACGTGTCCCCGTACGCCGCCCCGGCCCGCGCGACCGCCCTGTCCGGTCTGCCCCCCGCGTTCATCGACGTGGGCTCGGCCGAGACCTTCCGGGACGAGGACGTGGCCTACGCGACCAGGATCTGGCAGGCCGGCGGCGTGGCCGAGCTGCACGTGTGGCCGGGCGGGTCGCACGCTTTCTTCGCCATGGTTCCCGGCGCGACCCTGTCCCGCGCCGCGGTGGCCGCTCAGCGGGACTGGCTGCGCCGCCTGCTGACGTAGCATGGGCCAGGTGCCTCACCTGCTGCATCTGGACTCCGCCGCCGCCCTGAAGAACTCGCGTTCCAGGGAGATCACCGCCACCTTCGCCGACACCTGGCGCGCCCAGGGCCCGCAGTACACGCTGACCCACCGGGACCTGCACCGGAATCCGCTGCCCCACCTGGCCGACGCGGTGCTGCACTGGCCGCCGCGGCTGCGGCCCGAGGGCGCGGCGACGGCCGACCCGGCGGTACTCGCCGCCGATGAGGCACTGCAGGACGAGCTGGTCGCGGAGCTGCTCGCCGCCGACGTGCTGCTGGTGGGCGCGCCGATGTACAACTACTCGCTGCCCTCGTCGCTCAAGGCGTGGATCGATCACATCCATATCCCGGGGCGGCTCGCGCCGTTCGACACCACCGACCAGCCCCTGGCGGGACGGCCCGCGGTGGTGGTGTCGAGCCGCGGCGCCTCCTACGACGTGGGCTCGCCGACGGACGGCTGGGACCACGAGGTCCCGGTGCTCGAGCTCATCCTCGGCCATGCCCTCGGGATGACGGTCGAGGTCAGCGCGACCAGCCTGACCCTGGCGGAGACCGTTCCGGTGCTGGCGCCGATGCTGGACCGCAGCCGGGCCGAGCTGGCCGCCGCCCACGCGGCGGCCGCCGCCGCGGCCCGCGAAACGGCCGCCGCCGCGTCCC
>DASWUW010000712.1:0-3102 GCA_036406335.1 Trebonia sp. | reverse complement strand
GGCAGGGCAAGGGCGACGCCCCCGGCTGGATTCTCGACCAGGTCTTTCCCGCCGCCCGCGCCACCCCGCTGGTCACCGTGCTGGACGGCCACCCGCACACGCTCGCGTTCCTGGCCGGCGTCAACGGGGTGCGCAGCGCGGCGCTGGGGGTGACCGGGTTCGGGCAGTCCGGGTCGCTGGAGGACGTCTACCGCTACCACGGCATCGACGCCGACAGCATCGTCCGCGCCGCGCTCGACGTGACCGGCGGGTGACGCGTTTAGGATGCTTTCATGGTCGGCCACACCGGCGCGCTGCTCGCTGAACCCGTGACGAATCCCGCCCTGCGGGAAGCCCGGCGACAGCGCCTCGTTCGCATGACGAACGAGCAGGTGGCCGGCCGCCGCGGGCCGGTCCGCCAGATCCGCTACCGGGACGAGGTCGTCTCGCCCCTCGCGCTGGAGCTCGGGTGCCTGCAGCTGCTGCGACGGGCCCAGCGGGCGGTCCGCACCATCGTGACCTCGGGCGTCTACACCCGCGACCTGCACGGCACACTGGAAAGGGCGGTACTGCGCCAGCACGAGTGGGACATCGCGGTCGCGCTGCGCGAGATTACCGAGCTGCTGCTCGACCTCGTCTCGGCCTCCGGCGAAGGCACCGTGGGACCGATGACCGCCACCGTCCTGGTCTCGCAGAACCGGGCGATAACGATCGCGCGGGACGCCACCGCCGCCCGGGTGCTGTCGCTCGAGCTGCTGGCCGCGCACGTGGCGGCGGCCGAAGCGGCGCGGCGCGACTGGGAGACCGCCCACCGGATGGCGGCCAACAACGACAAGTACCTCGACCTGGTGGCGCGTACCACGGCCGGCCAGCACGCCGCCGCGGAGATCACCGGCATGACCGAGCGGGCGGCCGAGGCGGTGCGGGCGGTGCGGGAAACCCTGCAGCAGGCCACGCTCGCGGCGGAGGCACTGGCGCTGCCGGGGACCTCGTAAGAGAGCCGTGGGTTTCCGGTGGCTTACCCGGCATGGCCGTGCTCTACGGACTGTCCCGGCGCGACTTCCGCGACTTCGGCACTGAGCCCGTATCCGGGTCGCCGTGAGTCAGCTGGCCGGCGCTTCACTTCCCATCAGTTCGGACCGCTTCTTCTGACTCCCCATCAGTTCGGACGACTTACGCACCCTATTTGTCGGTTATGTGCCGTCCAAAGTGATGGGGAGTCGAGTGGCGGGCAGGCGCCGTTGACCAGGACTGGCGCCCGGGCGGGCACGGGTGCGCCCGGGCGGGCACGGGTTAGGGTTGAGCGGTGACCATCGTTCCCGATGAGAAGGACTGGACGTGGGTGCTGCGGCGACCCTGTCCGGAGTGCGGCCTGAACACGAGTTCTTTCCCCCGCGGCGAGGTACCGGCGCTGATCGGCGCCAACGCGGCCGCCTGGCGGGAGCCGCTGGCTGCGCCCGACGCGGCGCGGCGCCCTCGGGCCGACAAGTGGTCGGCACTGGAGTACGGCTGTCACGTCCGGGACGTGCTGCGGCTGTACGACCGGCGGCTCGCCCTGATGCTGACCGAGGACGACCCGCTCTACCCGAACTGGGACCAGGACGAGACCGCCCTCGCCGACCGGTACGACACCCAGGACCCGGCCACGGTGGCGGCCGCGCTGGCCGCCGCGGCACGGACGGTGGCCTCCCGCTTCGCCGCCGTCGCCGGCCAGCAGTGGGACCGCCCGGGCCGGCGCAGCGACGGCGCCACCTTCACGGTGGAGACCTTCGCCCGCTACTTCG
This sequence comes from Trebonia sp., assembly GCA_036406335.1. GTDB lineage: Bacteria > Actinomycetota > Actinomycetes > Streptosporangiales > Streptosporangiaceae > Trebonia. The sequence goes on along the minus strand of DASWUW010000712.1, from coordinate 1,339 downwards.
TACACGACCCGGTGCACCACCTGTACGACGTCACCGGGGAACGAGCGCCGGGGTCGTGCTAGCACGCCTGCCCGGGTAGGCGGCTGCCATCCTTCCGCCGCCCGGCCGCCACGGGAGAGACTGAGCCCGGCAAACGGCGCGAAGGAGCCACGGTGCGGGCAATCTGGATCATCCTGGCGGCCCGGTCCCGTCAGCAGTGGCGGGCCTGGCTGCTGCTAACCCTGCTGGTCACCGTTGGGACCGGGCTGGTGCTGGCTGCCGTGACCGCGGGCCGCCGGGCCGACTCCGCGTTCCCGGAGTACGTCGCCGCGCACGGCTACGACGCCATCGTCTATCCCTCCACACCGCTGCCGCAGCTGGCTGCGCTGCCCAATGTGACCCAGGTAGTCGACATCGGCGGCCCGTTCTACGGCCAGCCCTTCTGCTCGTGCGGGAAGCAGATCGACCAGAGCCTGCTCGGCGTCCGGGAAGTGTCCGCGGCGGCCCTGCCCAGGATGGTCAAGCTGCTCAGCGGGCGGATGCCCGACCAGTCCGATCCCGATGAGGTACTGGCCTCGTACACCATGCAGCGCGACTACGGCATCGGCCCGGGCACGCTGATCCGGATGCCGATGGCTGCCGCCGCACAGGCGCAGCAGATCCAGAAGTACATCAACGGCCAGGGCCCGCCCCCGGCTAAGGCGCTGGGGCGGCTCGTCACGCTGCGGGTCACGGGCATCGGCGCCGCCGAGAACGAATTCCCGGCCGGGCAGGGCGCCGCCTACGACCTCTACCCGACCGCGGCCTTCGCCGCCGCCACCAAGGACACCCCGCATTTCACGTTCTACAACGTGCGGCTGCGGCACGGAGAGGCGGACTTCAAGCGGTTCGAGGCGACGGTGTCGGGCCAGTACCAGGCGCCCGTACAGGACCTCGACGAGGCGGCCACGGCCGTGAACGGGTCGATCCACCCGCAGGCCGTCGCCTGGTGGGTACTGGCCGGACTCATTGCGCTGACCTTCCTGGTGGTCGCGGGGCAGGCGCTGAGCCGTCAGGCGGCGGCCGACGACGCGGACGGCCCGGTGCTGGCGGCACTCGGCCTGCGTTCGGGCCAGTTCGCCGGCCTGGGCCTGCTGCGCACCCTGGCCGTCGCCGTATCCGGGGCCGTCGCCGGGATCGGGGTCGCCACCCTGCTGTCCGCGTTCACCCCGGTGGGCGAGGCCCGGCTCGCTACCCTCACCCCCGGGGTGATCTTCGACGGGCCGGTCGCGGCGGCGGGCGCAGCCGCGGCCGTGGCGGTCATCCTGCTGCTCGGGCTGCCGCCGGCGCTGCGTTCCGCCCGGCGGAGCGCGGCGCGGCG
>DASWUW010000711.1:0-7641 GCA_036406335.1 Trebonia sp. | reverse complement strand
GGGAACTCGAGGTGCTCCGCCTGATGGCCCGGGGGATGTCCAACCGCACGATCGGCGCGGAGCTGTTCATCTCCCCGAAGACCGCCAGCGTGCACGTCTCCAACATCCTGGCCAAGCTCGCCGTCACCAACCGCACCGAGGCCGCCGTCATCGCCCAGCGCGAGGGTGTCTGAAGTCAGCCGGGATCGGCCAGCATCCGGTTGAGGGCGGCCGGCACCTCGAGGACCGACCCGACCGAGGCGACCCGGGCTCCGCTCATCCGGGCCAGCCGCCGGGCCTCGTCGTCATCGGCGGCGGGCGCCAGGATGATGAGTTCGTCCAGCGCCCGGGCCGCCGGGACCGGGTCCTGCTCGTCGGTCGCCCGGCAGTCCGAGAGCAGCAGGACTACCCGCCGTCGCGCCCGGGCGCCGGACAGCTGTTCCCGGGCCGCGCGCAGCGCGCCGGCCACACCCGTGGTCCCGTGTCCGCGCAGCGCCAGGATCGCCTCGACGGTGCTGGCCGGGGCGGCCGCGTCGGCCAGCGGCTTCAGCGCCCGGGTCGTCGCGGCAAACGCCAGCACGGCGTACTCCTCCGGAGCCAGGGTCAGGCAGGCGGCGCCGGTCACCGCCGCCGTCGTCAGCCGGGCGCCGTTCATCGAGCCGGAGTGGTCGAGCACCAGGCAGAGCGCGAGTCCGGGCCGGGCCCAGCCGGTGGCGGTCATATCGTCCAGCGACGGCTGGCGGGCCTCGGCGTGCGCGCCGACGATCGCGTCCATCGAGCGGTCGAGGTCGAGATCGCCGCCCCGGCGGGCGGCTACCGGGCGCAGCCGGGCGATCCCGCGGGTGCTGGGAAGGCCGCGCCGGGTCTGGTCCAGGATGAGCCGCGGCGCCAGCCGCCGCACGGCCGCCCGCAGCCGCTCGTCGGTCGCGTGCGTCATCTCGACCAGCAGCCGGAGGATGTCATCCGGGTCGTCGTTGAGCCCGGCCTCCAGCGCCTCGAGGTCGAGCTCACCGACCTGCGGGGACAGCTCGGCGAACTTCGGGTGCCGCGCCAGCTCCGCCCGCCCGGTGGTGCGGGGCGCCGACTTCCGCTGCCGTGACTCAGGTTTTTGCTGACCAGAGGGTGTGCCCGCCGCTGGCGGCGGGCTCAGCGTTCCCCCGGCATCCCCTCCCCGTCGCGGTCCGGGCGGTCGTCCTCCGCCGGGGGCGGCCCGAAGACACCGGTGTAGAGGTCGGTGACGACCTGCTCGGGAGTCCGGGGGCAGCCGTCCTGCAGCCGGATCCGGCCCGACAGGGATGCCTTGGCCGCGGCCAGTCCTACCTGCCAGTCGCCGGTGCCGGTCCGCCGCATCCGGGCCAGCTCGACCGCCAGACGGCAGATGTCGATCGCGCCGCGGACGGACGAGCCGAACCGGATGTCGGGATGCTCGCGCGTGCTCCGGACCAGCTCGACGACCTTGGCCCGCCATTCGGGATCGACACTCGCCCGCAAGTCCACGATCTGCTGCTCGGCCTCGGCTGACTGGTAGTCCATCGAGATCCGGCAGGTCCGGTCGTACAGCGCGGCCGAGACCCGCGCGGTCCCCACCGCGTCAAAGGGATTCATCGCCGCGACCAGCCGGAAACCCGGCTGAGCGGCTACCCGGCCCAGCCGGGGCACGGTGATCTCCAGTTCCGACATCGCGGTCAGCAGGACGTTGATCGTTTCCTCGGGAATCCGGTTCAGTTCCTCGACGTAGAGCAGGCCGCCGGTGCGCATCGCGTCCAGCAGGGGGCCGTCCTCGAAGATGTCCGGCACGTAGCCCTTGCTCAGCACCAGGGCCGGGTCGAAGTGGCCGGTCAGCCGGGCCGGCGTCAGCTCGGCGGTCCCCTCCACCATGACGAACGGGATCTCCCGGCTGCCGGCCACGCTGCGCAGCAGCGTGGACTTGCCGGTCCCCGGCGGCCCCTCCAGCAGCACGTGCGCGCCGCTGAGCAGGGCCGCCTCGAGCACCTCAGCCTCGGCGCGGCGCCCGACAACCTCAGTGGGAGTGGACAACGACACCGCGCACGTTCTTGCCCTCGAGCAGGTCGTCGTACCCCTCCTGGACCTGGTCCAGCGTGTAGGTGCGGGTGATGATCTCGTCCAGCTTGATGTCGCCGCTCTGGTAGAGGCCGAGGATCTTCGGGATGTCGGTGGTCGGGTTGCAGTCCCCGAACAGGCTGCCCTTGATGGACTTGCGGAACAGCGTGAGGATCGTGCCGGGGAGCTCGATGTTCTGCTCCATCAGCTTGTTCAGGCCGGTGAGGACGACGACGCCGCCCTTGCCGACCGCGTTGAACCCGCCCGCGACGATCTCTGAGGTCATCAGCCCGGGGGTCAGGATCGCGGCGTCGGCCATCTGGCCCCGGGTCAGGTCGGTCAGCGTCGCCATCGCCTCGTCGGTGCTGGCGAAGCTGTGCGTGGCGCCGAGCTCCATCGCCTTCTCCCGCTTGTTCTCCAGCGGGTCGACCGCGATGATGTTCTTCGCGCCGGCCAGGCGCGCGCCCTGCACGGCGTTGATCCCGATGCCGCCGATACCGACCACCACGACGGTCTGGCCGGGCTGGACCTTCGCGGTGTTGACGGCCGCGCCCCACCCGGTGGGCACGCCGCAGCCGACCAGGACGGCCTTGTCCAGCGGCAGGTCGTCGTCGACCTTGACCGCCGAGTTCTGGTGGATCACGCCGTACTGGCTGAAGGTGCCGAGCATGCACATGGCGCCGTACTGGCCGCGCGGGCCGGTGATCGGGAACCGCTCGCCCGGCAGGTAGCCCTCGAGAATGGTCGCGCCCATGTCGCAGATCGACTGCTGGCCGCTGGCGCAGTAGCGGCAGATCCCGCAGTTGGGGATGAACGAGCAGACGACGTGGTCGCCTACCTTGACCCGGGTCACGCCGGGGCCGACCTCTTCGATGATCCCGGCGCCTTCGTGACCGAGCACCATCGGCATCCTGGCCTCGAGGTCGCCGTGGGCGACGTGCACGTCGGAGTGGCACAGCCCGGCGTGCGTGTAGCGGATCAGCACCTCGCCGTCCTGCGGCTTGTCGAGCTCGAGTTCCTCGATCTCGATGCGCTTGCCCGGCTCGTAGACGACAGCGGCTTGAGTCTTCATGGGGCCTCCTCGATAATCACGACGACTTCACCGTCCCAGCCGGCGCCGGCCCCCGGTGTTCAAGAACTGGACATCTGGCCGCTCAGCGGGTAGATCAGATCTGGGGAATGAGTGCGGAACGTTCGGCGACGATGCCGGAGGGGGGAAGCGCATGAGTCCAGCTGACCGGACTGGGCCCGGTGTTCCGGCGGCGCGCCCGGAGATCGCCGACTCCTGGCACCGGGCCAGCCTGGCCGGAGTGGACCAGGCGGGCGACTTCGGCCGGCTCCTGCCCGGCGACGTCGACCCCAACAGCTCCCTGCTGGTCGGAGCCGGCCCGGTCCTGGACGAGCTGGAGGCCAGCCTGGCCGGGACCGGGTACTCCACCATCCTCGGCGACCGCGAGTGCCGGGTTGTCCGGCGCTGGTTCGACGACCCCCGGACCGAGGCCGGCTTTGACGCGCTGAACCTCCGCCAGGGGGCCAGCGTGCTGGAAGAGACCATCGGGACCAACGCCCTGGGCACCGCCTTCGAGACCCATCTCGCGGTCACGATCAACGGCGACGAGCATTTCGTCGAGACGCTGCGCCGGTTCAGCTGCCACGGGCACCCGATCCGGCACCCGCTCACCCGCCGGGTGGAAGGCGTCCTCGACGTGACCGCCCTGGCCCACTCCGCCAGCCCGCTGCTGCCGGCGCTGGTGGCCCGGGCGGTGAACGACATCGAGCAGCGGCTGCTCGGCGGCAGCCGGAGCTCAGAAAAGAGCCTGCTGGCGGCCTTCCAGCAGGCCTCGGGTCACCGCAAGCACGCGGTGCTGGCCATCGGCGAGGACATCGTGATGTCCAACCAGGCCGCTTCCGAGCTGCTCAGCCCGTCCGATGTGGCCCTGCTGCGCGTCCTCGCCGAGGAACCGCTGCACCGGGACGAGTACGCGCTGAAGCTGACCCTGGAATCGGGCCGGCCGGTCACGGTCACCGTCACCCGGGTCAGCGGCGCCCGGCGCGGTGCGCTGCTGCGGGTCGAGTCCTGCTCCTCGGGTCCGCATCTGACTCCGGCGACCGTTCCCGTTTCGCGGCCCGCCCGCGCGGTGCCGCCCGCCCGCGCGGTGCCGCCCGCCCTGGTGTGCGGACCTCCGGGTACCGGCCGCACCACCCGGGCCCGGGAGCTGGCCGCGTTGCCGGTCAAGTTCCTCCGGCCGGCCTCGGCCTTGCTCGACGGCGAGGTGGCCTGGGCCCAGGACTTCCAGGCGGCGATGCGCCGCACTGAGGGGTCGGTCTGCGTCGACGGCATCGAGCTGCTCTCCGACAAGCTGCTCGACCTGGTCATCCAGCACATCGACACCCGCCGCCGGCCTCAGCTGATATTTGTCTCCGGCCCGGTCAGCGGGCTGACCGGCCGCGCCGCGGCCCTGGCCGGGACCGCCAGCACCCGCGAGGAGCTGATGTCGCTGTCCGCGCGCCGGGCCGAGATCCCCGAGCTCGCCGGCGCCATGCTGCGATCGGTGGCCGCGGGCGAGTCGGTCCACCTGACTCCGGGCGCTGTCCAGGCGCTGAGCGCGCACGAGTGGCCGGGAAACCTGCGGGAACTCAAGGCGGTCATCATGCACGCCGCCTCCCGCCGGACCTGCGGCGGCATCACGCTGTCGGATCTGCCGCAGCAGTACCGCAGTACCGTTCCGGCCGTGCCGCTGGCGGCGCTGGACCGCGCCGAGCGCGACGTGATCGTGCTAGCACTGCGCAACGCAGCCGGCAACAAGGTGCAGGCGGCCCGCGAGCTGGGCGTCTCCCGCACCACGCTCTACGCGCGGATCCGCCAGCTGCGGATCACCGCCTGGTAACCGGAGACGGTCCGGAACCGGGCAACCGTCCAGAAACGAGCGGCCGGGAGGGCCAGCCCGTCACGGGCCGGACCTCTCGGCCAGCTTTACGCCAGTACGGAGTCAGTCTCCGGTGACGGCGTCCTTGATCTTGCCGCCGGCGTCCTTGGCCTTGTCGCCGGCCTGCTTGACGCTGCCTTCAGCCTGGTCGGCCTGGCCCTCGGTCTGCAGCTCCTGGTCGTCGGTGGCGTTGCCTACGGCCTCTTTGGCCTTGCCCTTCAGCTCAGTAGCCTTATGGGCTGCCTTGTCTTCAGTCGCCATGTCACTGCCTCCTTCGTTGCGGTACTTACTTCCCTTACCCCGACCGGCCGGGCTAACCCCAGCGGGCTCCCTGACTTGCTAGCCCGGTGAACCGCGCAGGTCCCTGTTTTCTCTATGATCACCAGCATGGATTCATCAGACGCTGACCGCGTACTCCGGCTTGAGCGCCAAGTCGATTTCTTGTTCCGGCGGCTGGGGATCGACCCGGACCTGGCTCTCGACCAGGACGACACGCTGCCCGCGGCGCTGTACGACGCCATCGCCAGAGGCAAGATGATCCAGGCGATCAAGATCTACCGCGAGACAACCGGTGTCGGCCTGAAACAGGCGAAGGACGCAGTAGAGGCCATGGCGGGCCGGCCGCGCCGGTAGGAACGAGCCGGCTCCTCCGCCGGAAAGAAACCAGGACGTTACCTTAACCGCCCGTTTGCGGGACAGTAGACGGTGGCGCAAAGGCAGACCGCCTTTGGCTGGTCCGGGGAGGTTCCCTTGGGTAAGGGTCGTATTACTCCGACGCGGTCCGCGGCCGGATTCGCCGTGCTCGCTGTGGCGGCCGTCGCGGGCTGCGCCAACTCGGCATCCTCGTCGGCCAGCGCGGCTGCCCCGGGCGGCGGCACCGCGTCGGCCGATGTGACGGCGGTCATCAAGCAGGCTGCTGGCGTTCAGGTGACCTCGGTCGCCGGGACGACCCAGATCCACCTGACGACCGCGTCCGGGGCTACTTCCGGCTCGGCCGGGACCGCCGGCGTCACCGAGGACATCACCGCCACGTTCTCGGAGCGGCTCAAGCCGTCGCTGACCGCTAGCTTCGACGCGACCACGCTGACCGTGAACGGGAAGCCGCTGCCGGGCGGGATCAGCGAGGTGCTCACGCCGAGCACGGTGTACCTGAAGTCGAGCGAGCTGACCAAGGCACTGAAGCAGTCCCGGCCGTGGCTGTCGGTTTCCACCGCACAGCTCGGCCGCGGCAGCGGGATCAACATCGGCCAGCTGCTCAGCGGCGCCACCGACAGCGGCCCGGCCAGCCAGAATCAGATGCTGGCGGGGGCATCAGCGGTCCACCAGGTCGGTACCAGCACCCTCGACGGCGTCCCGGTGACCGAGTACACCGGGACCATCGACATCGCCAAGGCCATCGACGCGCTGCCGGCCGCCGACCGGGCCGGGCTGCAGCGGGTACTCCAGCAGGCGGGACTGACCACCGAGAAGTTCACCGCCTGGATCGACGGCGCCCACCGGGTGCGCAAGTCGGTCGTCAAGGCGAGCAGCAGCAAGTTCAGCGAGACCGCCACCACTGCCATCACTAGCGTCAACCAGCCGGTCACGGTAACCGTGCCGCCCGCCAGCGAGACTGCGCCGCTGTCCGGCCAGTCGCTCCAGGGCGGCCTCGGGTAGCCGCCCTGGCGGGTCAGGCGGGTGAGGTCAGTCTCCCGTAACGGCGTCCTTGATCTTGCCGCCGGCGTCCTTGACCTTGTCGCCTGCCTGCTTAACCTTGCCTTCGGCCTGGTCGGCCTGGCCCTCGGCCTGCAGCTCCTGGTCGCCGGTGACATCGCCTACGACCTCTTTCGCCTTGCCCTTCAGCTCAGTAACCTTGTGGGCGGCCTTGTCCTCAGTTGCCATGTCCCTACCTCCTGGTTGCTGTCCCTACCACAGTAACCCCGGGGAGCCATGGATTATCGAGCTGGGCGGGGTGCCGGTCAGTTCCGAACTGGCAGGCGTTCACCCCGGGTTTGCTACCCGATGGCGGTCTCGGCCCCATTCCCGAGCCGCGCGGCCGCCGGCCCGGGGCGGGCGCGTTTCCGCGGAAACGCACGACGTAGTGCCGGACGTGGTCCGGGGGCACCACGTGTGCACCACCGGCGCGGTGCTGCTGCCGTGACCCCGACAGCCCGCCGGCCGCGATCGCGGTGTAGGTCGACATCCAGGCGTCCAGCTGCCACTGCGAGTCACTGAATGGCCGTCGGTTGGCGTAAGCCTGCTCGATGGTCTCCGGCTCGTAGGTAACGGTCCGACCGGTGACCCGGGTTAGTGTCGCGGCGATCTCGGCGATGTCGTCCTGCGCCACGCCGGCGACCCGGCCTTGCCCGGCTGGCCTGCGCTGCACCCCGTCGTCGCCGGCGAGGTAGAGGAACAGTAGACCACATGCTCGACCCCGGCGGTGGCGCCGGTGACGGCGATTGTGCTCACTTCTGGCCTCCAGATTCGTAGCGGGTAATCACCAGGACCGCCCCATGAGAGCGCCTTGCTGCAGCCGGGGGTGACCCGTTTGCGCGGGGTGGGCGGCTTCCAGCTCGAGGAGGCTCCGTTTACGGGCGATGCCGCCGGCGTAGCCGGTGAGCTTCCCGCCGCGGCCGACGACCCGGTGACACGGGATGAAGATGCACAGCGGATTACGGCCGACGGCCCCGCCGAC
>DASWUW010000710.1:0-2155 GCA_036406335.1 Trebonia sp. | reverse complement strand
TGGCGCGGTAATCCTCGCCGTAGTTGTCTTTAAAGCGGTCGTACCGCTCTTGATCCATCTCCAGCGCCTGCCCGAACTCGCCCAAGCAGCGCAGGTCGGCCGCGATACCACTTGCGGTAAAGAGAGTATGCAGGTGGACGTCACCGAGGACTTCTCGCTGGCGAGCGTGCACGGCGGTATCCTCGGTCAGCGCCTCCGCGTACCGACCTTGAGACCGGAGCACGTTGGCATTCTGAATCCGGAGGTAGAGGGTCAGCATGTCGTCCGGGTGGTACTGGTGCGCCCAGAGGTCAGCGAGCTGCGATCCGAACTCGAGCGCCTCCTCCAGCTGACCACGGCGCCAGAGGTAACGGACCCGCTCGATGAGCAGCTGGCGGGTCTCGTCCTTCTCGCACTCGGCCGCCCGTGACGGTCCAAGGTGCGGCCAGATCTGGTCGTAATCGCCCCAGTTCTCCGGGTCATCGACCTCGCCGTGCTTAGGCCTGGCCGCTGCCAGTACCAGGTGGACCTCGTGCGTGGCCTTAGTTACTTCCGCGTCTGTCTCTATCGATCCGCGGACGAACGCCTGGATGAGGCGGTGCACCTGGACGGAGTTAGAGCCGCGGTCCACCTTGGCCATCGAGTACCGGGCAATGGCCCGGATGAGCGCGCCAATCATCCGGGGTTCGCGCAGCTGCCGGTTGAACGGGATAAGCGTCTTGATCATCTGCTCGTTCTGCAGCAAGGTCATCGGGATCGGCTCGGGTGCAAAGAAAGCACACAGCTGCAGCAGCCGGGCGGCCGCCGGCGACTCTTCGAGCAGCCGGTCGGATGCGAGGCGCCAGGTCAACGCGACCGGGGTCGGGTAGTCCGCGGGCTGGTTGACCAACACCTGGCTTGATTCCTCAGCCAGCTGCCGCAGGTAGTCGTCGGCCAGTGTTCCGGTCTCGGCGAGCCAGGCCCCCGCCTGCTCCACCGCGAGCGGCAGGTCGCCCAGCGCCTCGGCGACCCGGCCCGCCTCCGCTTCGCTCAGCGACGGAACACGGCGCCGCAGGTGGTCCAGGGATTCCTGCCGGGCGAAGACATCGATCTCCACCGGCTCGGCCACGGTCGACCAGCGCGGATTACGCGAGGTCACCAGGATGTGCCCGGGTCCGGCGGGAAAGTGCATCTTGACGTCCGCGGGATCGTCGGCGTTGTCAAAGATGAGCAGCCAACGACCGTACGGTCGGCCAAGGCGCAGCGCCTCGCGGGCGGTCTGGGCGGCGCCGATGATATTGTCGCCGACCGGAAGCTCAAGCTTGGACGCCAGCTCGGCGAACGCCGGGTTGATCAGCTCCCGCTGCTCGGCGGACACCCACCAGACAACGTCGTACTCCGCCATATAGCGGTGCGCGTACTCCAGCGCGACCTGGGTCTTGCCCACCCCGCCGTAGCCGTACAGGGCTCGGGGCAGCACGACCGCCTGGCTTGACCCGAGGAGTTGGTCACGCAGCGCGTCCAGCACGTCGTTGCGGCCGGTGAACGAGGCGTTCCGGGTGGGCGCGTTCCAGATCTGGGGGATGGACTTCGGGTAGCGTGGCTCGACCGGGACCGGATCGACGAAGTCGTTGTCGCCGCGTCGAGGAGGACGGCCGAGCGCCCGAAGGATTTCCTCCGCCGCCTGCGCGGCATCACGTCGGCCCACGTCGAGCACTGTCCGATCGGCAAACGGCTCCGAACCGCGCGTTTCGCCCACTCGGACCGGAATCAGCTTGCGGTTTGCTCCGGTGGGATCCGCGACTGCCATTGCCTCCCGGACGCCGAGCGACTGGGCAGAGCGGAGGTAGGCGCCCGATACGATCGCGATCGTTCGGCTGGCCGCCGCGGCAGCACTGGCGGCCTCGTCCCGTTCGTTGCCGCCGGCCTGAGCGCTGCCCGGACGGAGGACCCTGAAGGCCGCCCGGTCGAGGACGGCGGCCACCCACTCGGCCCATAGCCGGTCTTCTCCGACGTAGCTGAGGTAGACGTCGGTCTGCGGGGGCGCCGGGCGGCGGGTAAAGGCGTCACGATACTGCAGGCGCATGGCCTCGTTCATGGGCTTCAGCCCGGCGACCTGTCCCTCGGTGATCGCGGAGGTCAGCCGCTCATACGAAGCGAGCAGCGAAAGCTGCGATCCCGGGTTGTCGCCGAAAGT
>DASWUW010000709.1:0-1557 GCA_036406335.1 Trebonia sp. | reverse complement strand
AGCGTGCCGTCCGCGGCGGCCGCCGCGAGTACGCCGACCAGGGCGACCGGCACCCGGGCGGCCGGGGCGACCGTGCTCTGCGGCGCCCGGTAGCCGGGGACCGGGGAGCCGTAGATCAGCGCGTACTCGTGCGGGCGGGCGCGAGCCCAGTCGCGGATCGCATGACAGGCGGCCGCCCACCGCTCCCGGGGGCGCCCGGCGGGGCCGGCGGCGGCCCGCTCGGTCGCGTCGCCGATCGCGTCGTAGGCGTCGATGATCAGCGCGGTGAGCAGGTCGTCGCGGCTGGGGTAGTAGCGGTACAGCGCCGAGGAAACCATACCGAGCTCCCGGGCGACGGCGCGCAGCGACAGCCCGTCCGCGCCGGCCGCGGCCAGCTGGCGGCGGGCCTCCTCCTTGATCTCCAGGGTCAGCTCGGCCCGGGCCCGTTCGCGCGCGGTGCGGCCCCGGCCCCGGCCCCGGGCAGGAACAGCCTCCGGCGGGTAATCCGGCAAGGTCACGGCTGGTCAGCCTCCTTCGGGACTCGCCCTGTTGAGATCAGTGCACATAAACGAGAGCAGTGCTCTTGACATGAGCCACTCTACCGTGTTCACTGATCTTAGTCGAGAGCGGCGCTCTCGCAAATAGCGGCCGGCCCCGGGCCGGCCCGCACCGAGAGGGAGACCCGAGATGAGCACCGAAGCCCGGTACGTCAGGCCGCAGAACGCGACCAGCACCTTCAACGTCATCGTGGCCCGCCTGACCCGGCTGGGCCTGAGCGTCTACGGCTCACGGGTACTGGCGGTCAAGGGCCGCAAGTCCGGCGAGTGGCGCACCACCCCGGTCAACCCGCTGCGCATCGACGGCGTCCGGTACCTGGTCGCGCCGCGCGGCAACACCCAGTGGGTGCGCAACCTGCGCGTCGTCGGCGCCGGCGAGCTGCGCATCGGCCGCCGGGCCGAGCCGTTCACCGCGACCGAGGTCGCCGACGTGGACAAGCCCGCGATCCTGCGCGCCTACCTGAAGAAGTGGAAGTTCGAGGTCGGCGTGTTCTTCGACGGCGTGGACGCCAAGGCGCCGGAGTCGAAGCTGCGCGAGATCGCCCCCGGCTACCCCATCTTCCGCATCGAGGAATCGGGCCGCTGACGAGCAGGCGGCGCTAAGCCGTCCCGTAGTCGGCGGCCAGCTTGTCCATCAGCGCGTCCAGCTTCGCGTCGACGACCTGGCGGCCCGGGTCAGCCCGGTACCAGTCCGCGATCTCCCGCGCCCCGCGCTCGAACGGCACCACGGCCCGCCACCCGGGGACCAGCGACTTCACCTTGGAGTTGTCGAACACCAGGGAGTGCGTCTTGTCGCCCAGCAGCCCCGCTCCCCACTCGGCGTCGCAGGCGGCGATCACGTCCGACGGCACGTGCACGATGCGGGAGCTGACGCCGAGCGCGGCGCCCAGCGCGCCGGCGATCTGGTTCCAGGTCAGCGCGTCGTCGGAGGTGATGTGGAACGCCTCCCCCAGCGTCCGCGGGTGCCCCAGCAGCGGCACGAAGGCCCGGGCGAAGTAGGTGTGGTGGGTCACCGTCCACA
>DASWUW010000708.1:0-6021 GCA_036406335.1 Trebonia sp. | reverse complement strand
CGTACTGGCCCGGGGCGGCGTACTGCTGCTGGCCGACCCGCTGGGTGGGCTCGTAGCCAAAGGCCGGCCCGGGCTGGCCGTCGTACCCGTGCGCTCCCTGCCCGTCGCGGCCCGGGGTCTCGTAAGACCGGGTCTGGCCGTAGGCCTGGGGATCCCCGTAAGACCGGGACTCGCCGTAGGGCTGGGGCTGGCCGCGACCGGGCTCTTCCGGCCACTCAGGTACGGGACCGCCGCGCGGCTCCCTTCGCGACATGTCCGCCTGCCTCTCGCGTAGCTCGTTGTTCTAGGCCCGGGTTCCGCGTTAGGTGTCAGAATATGCGGTTTGTCGTGCGGTGCGGGCTGATCTTAACCGGACCAGTCCAGTTTGCCTCGCGGATTTCACGCATGGCTCGCTTCCTGGTCGCCGTGTCCATCCGGTCGATGAACAGTACGCCGTCCAGGTGGTCGGTCTCGTGCTGGAAGCAGCGGGCGAGGATCTCCGTGCCCACTAGCTGGACCGGGTCACCGCGGTCGGTGAAGCCGCGGGCCACCGTATTCAGCCGCCGCCTGACGTCGTAGTAGATGCCGGGGAAAGAGAGGCAGCCCTCCTCCCCCTCCAGCTCCTGCTCGTCGGGAAAGTCAAGGCCCGGGTTAACCAGGTAACCATGCTCGCTGCCGACCGCGTAGGCGAACACCCGCAGTCCGACACCGATCTGCGGCGCCGCGAGCCCCGCCCCCTGTGCGTCCTCGAGTGTCTGGGTGAGGTCTTTGACCAGGGCACGCAGCTGCTGGTCAAAGTCGGTGACGGGTTCGGCGGGGGTGCGCAGGATCGGGTCGCCGAACAGCCGGATGTCGCGGATGGCCATGCCCCCGAGGGTAGCCCGCAGCACCGACACCCTGACCGGGCGGCTATCCCCCGGACCCCGCGCACTCGGCGACCGCCGGCTGGCTGGCCGGGGGCGGGGGGTTAGGGGACGCGGGCGAGGATTTCGCCGTTGGGGACCATGAACCAGCCGTCTTGGTCGGCGGCCCAGGCCCGCCAGCCGTCGGCGATCCGCTCCAGGTCGGCGGTGGTGGCGTGGCCGCCGGCCCGCGCGGCGTCGGCGTAGGCCGACTTGACCGTGCGGTCGGCCCACAGGCCGCCCCACCAGGCCCGGTCCGCCTCGGTGGCGTACGTCCAGTTGGAGGACGAGCAGGTGACATCGGTGAAGCCCGCCTGCCGGGCCCAGGCGTGCAGGTGACGGCCGCCGTCGGGCTCGCCGCCGTTGCCGCGGGCGACCGCCTGGTACAGATCCCGCCACCGGTCCAGCACCGGGAACTCCGGGTACCAGGCGAAGGCGCCGTAGTCACCGTCGCGCACCGCCACCAGCCCGCCCGGCCGGGTGACCCGGCGCATCTCGCGCAGCGCCCGCACCGGGTCGCCCAGGTGCTGCAGCACCTGGTGGGCGTGCACCACGTCGAAGCTGCCGTCCGGGTAGTCCAGGGCGTAGACGTCGCCGGCCGCGAAGTCCGTGTTCGGCCGGTCCCCAGCCGCCTGGCGGGCCTGCTGGACGACCTCGGGAGCCGCGTCGATGCCGGTCACGTGCCCGTTCGGCACCCGGTCGGCGAGGCCCGCGGTGATCGTGCCCGGCCCGCAGCCGACGTCGAGGACCCGGGCGTCCGGGGCGAGACGGGGCAGCAGGTACGCGGCGCTGTTCTCGGCGGTGCGCCACTTGTGCGACCGCAGGACCGACTCGTGATGACCGTGCGTGTAGACCTCAGGCATAGCCCCACTCTAGGCAGCGTCTTGAATAATGAGCAAGTTTGTCTCACTATCCGGACACTAGAGGAACGCAGGAGACCGCGGAACGAACCGTGGCGCCGCCCCTCGGGGGGCCGGGATCGCGGGATCGCGGCCGGGGCGGCCGGGGCGGCCGGGGCGGGTGAGCCGCTGGAGTCAGCTGGACCCGTTCGGGATTACTGGGCTAGAAATCGCTCCGCGACCTGGGGCGGGGCGACCGCCAGCCAGCCGTCGACCAGTGCCTCGCGCAGGTCGGCGGGTGTGATCCGGTCCAGCTGGACGAGGTAGGCGTTGTAGCCGTGGAAGTGCTGGATGGTGAAGCAGCCGTCGTGGCCGGCCGCGAGGACCGCTTCCTTCTCCGCCTGGTCGGCGGTGCGGACCGCCAGGATCGGGCCCGCGGGCGGCGGCTCGGCGCCAAAGCGCCTGAGGTCAGCCTTGCTGAACGGGCGCTCCCAGGCGAACTGCTGGCCCGCGACCCGCCAGGCGCGGTGACCGCGGAACTTCTCCTCGCCCTCAGCCACTTCGGGCAGTTCGGCGGCGATCCGGGCTACGTCATCGAAGGTCGGCACGAGTAAACGGTAGTGCCCGGGCCGCCGCCGGTCCATGATGCGGCCATGACCGAGATCACCGTCGCCCCGATGACGGCCGGGTACGCGGCGGACATCCTGTCCTGGCGCTACCCGGCGCCCTACGACTGCTACGACGTGACCGACGGGGAGGCGGGCTACTACCTCGATCCGGCCAACGGCTGCTTCGCCGTGCTGTCCGACGGTGACCTTGTCGGCTTCCGGTCGTTCGGCCCCGACGGGCAGGTGCCCGGCGGGACCTACGACGACCTGGCGCTGGACACCGGCGGCGGCCTGCGGCCGGAGCTGACCGGGCGCGGGCTGGGGCGGGCCGCGATCACCGCGGGGCTGTCGTTCGGGCGGGAGCGGTTCGCGCCGCCCGCCTTCCGGGTGACGGTGGCGAGCTTTAACACCCGGGCGCTGCGGGTGGTGACGTCGCTTGGCTTCCGGCCGGCCTCCCGCTTCACCGCGACCACGGACGGACGGCCCTTCGAGATCCTGGTCCGGGTCTGCGCGGACGCCTTGCCGCTTGGCTTACCGCTCGGCTTGCTCCTCGTCTTTGAGCAGCTCGGCAGCGTTGTCGTGCAGGATCGCGGCCTGTTCCTCGTCGGTGAAGCCGAGGGCGTCGACGGCGCTGACCGCGGCCTTCGGCTCGTCGAGCGGGTAGTCGCTGCCAAAGAGGACCCGGTCGGTGCCGAACTTGCGCAGCACCCAGGCGAACTGCCCGGCGAAGGGGCCGCCGGCCAGCATCGGGCCGGTGAACGAGATGTCAACCCACACGTTCCGCCCCCACCCCGGATAACGGGAAAGGGTTTCGTAGACCAGCAGCTGCGGGAAGCTGGGGCCGTGCGCGTGGGCCAGGATCAGCTTAGCCTCGGGCAGCGCCATCGCCAGGTCGGCGAACTTAGACGGCTGGTTCGCGTCCCACGGCGAGTAGGCGTCGAACAGCACGGGCAGCCCGTGCTCGGCGGCCCGGCGCACCACGTCGATGACGACCGGGTCGGCGACGTCGAAGTGCTGCGTGTTCGGGTGCAGCTTGAGCCAGACCGCGCCGGCGGCGGCCACCCGGTCGATCTCTTCCAGGGCGGCCGGGCCGTCGGCCGGGTGCACGGAGCACACCGGGAAGAAAAAGCCGTCCGATTCCCGGGCGAGCCGGAGGCGGGCGTCATTACGCGAACGCGTCCCCTCCAGGTCGCCGCCGGGCGCGATCGCGATCGCCGCCGCCCGCCTTATCTGGGATCCGCGGACCAGGGCGAGGTACGCCTCCGGCGGGTGGGGCTCCCCGACGATCTGGTCCGCTGGGTCGATCATCGGGTGCACATGCATGTCAATGACGGGTCCGTGATACACGAACGACCATCATAAATGCGCAATTGCGCCGTGAATACCCATAGTTAGCTGGTTGTTACGGATACACTATGGGCCTCGAGTTCGGCCAGGACCTCTTCCGGCCGGTCGGGCGTGATCGCGGGGCGGACACCCCGGCCGAGCGTGAGGATGAGCACGGTGCTCTTCGACGGGCGCTCCGGGTCGTAGTTGTACCAGTGCCGCAGGTCGGTGCTGCCCCAGATCTGCCACTTGCCTAGCAGGGTTGTCATCGGGCGGGCGGTCACCCGCTGGATGCTGGCGTAGGGCACGCGCTTCTCCCCGGCGGGGAAGTAATAGCCACGGATTACCACGGCGTCATCGGTGCAGGCCACCCGGCCGTCGTCATACGACATGGCGCAAGCGTAACCCGGCCCTGGCCGGCGCTCGCGGCGCCTCCGCTACAGGCCCATGTCCTTGGCGATGATGGTCTTCATCACCTCGGAGGTGCCGCCGTAGATCCGGTTGACCCGGTTGTCGGCGTACAGGCGGGCGATGGGGTACTCGTTGATGTAGCCGTAGCCGCCGTGCAGCTGCAGGCAGCGGTCGATCACCCGGCTGGCGACCTCGGTGCAGAACAGCTTGGCCGACGCGGCTTCGGCCGCGGTCAGCTCGCCGGCGTCGTGCGCCTCGAGCGCGCGGTCGGCGACCGCCTGGGCGGCGTCCACCTCGGCCTGGCACGCGGCCAGCTCGAACTTGGTGTTCTGGAACGAGACGACCGCCTGGCCGAAGATGTGCCGCTCCTGGGTGTACTTCTTGGCGAACTCCACCGCCGCCGCGGCCTGCGCGTAGGCGCCGTAGGCGATGGCGAGCCGCTCCTGGGGCAGGTTCTGGCCCAGGTAGGAGAAGCCCTTGTTCTCCTCCCCGAGCAGGTCCTCGGCCGGGACCCTGACGTCGCTGAAGGCGAGCTCGGCGGTGTCCGACACCCGGAGGCCGATCTTGTCCAGCTTCCGGCCGACCGAGTAGCCCGCGGACTTGGTGTCGACCATGAGCAGCGAGATCCCGAAGCGGCGGTCGTCCGCCTTGGCCGGCGCGGTGCGGGCGCAGACGATGACCCGGTCGGCGTGCACGCCCCCGGTGATGAACGTCTTGGCGCCGTTGAGGACGTAGTGGCTGCCGTCTGCCGACAGCCTGGCCGTGGTCTTCATGCCGGCCAGGTCGGACCCGGTCCCCGGCTCGGTCATGGCGATCGCGCACATCGTCTCGCCGCTGACGAACGTGGGCAGCCAGCGCTTCTTCTGCTCCTCGGTACCCAGCTTGAGCAGGTAGGGCAGGCAGAGCGCCACGTGGACACCGGAGCCGCCGAAGCTCACCGCGGCCCGGGCGGTCTCCTCGGACTCGATCGCGTTGTACTTGAAGGACGTGAGGCCCGCGCCGCCGTACTCCTCCGGCACCTCGATGCCGAACAGGCCGAGGCCGGCGAGCTTGTAGTAGAAGTCGCGGGGCACGATCCCGGCGTCGTACCACTCCTGGTAGTGCGGGGTGACCTCGGCCGCGATGAAGTCGCGCAGGACCTGACGGAAGGCCTCGTGGTCCTCGTTGAACACGGTACGACGCATATCTACTCCTCAGTAGGAACCCCTTCCCCTGATTGTTCCCCAGCCGAGACGCGCTAGACGAACCGGGGGGCAAGGCCAGCACTATCTCCCGGTTCAGCGCGGCGAACTCCGCCGCCCGGTCAGTGCGCGACCGAGCCGGTCAGTGCGCGACGGCGAAGGTCGAGCAGTCCGGGCCCTGGACCGTGCCGCTCATCATGCTCGCGGTCGGCTTCGCCGCGCTCAGGCCCACCATCGCGTAACCGGGCGGCTGGCTGATCCAGTGATCCGGGGTGAGGACCAGCCCGGCGGCGGCGGAATAGGTGCCGGTCATCTCGTAGCTGCCAAACCTGACATCGGGGTTGCTCTGGAGCGGGTAGAACGTGAAGACCGCCCGCAGCGCGTTGTCGGAACCGGTGATCTTCAGCTGCAGCCCGGTCGAGCCCTGGTTGCAGACGTAGCCACCGGTCCACTCCCCGGTTACCACGGAACCGGAACTGACCGGGGCGGGGCTCGCCTTAACCGGGTTGACTCCAGCCGGCGAGGTGGCGGCGGCCGGCGACCTGGCGGCGGCCGGCGACCTGACGGCGGCTGGCGACTTGACGGCGGCCGAGGCGGACGTGGCCGGGGCCGCCAGGCCGCCTGCGGTGTGCTGCTGCCCGTTCAGCGCCAGCGCGGTCCCGGCGGCCGCGGCGGCGAGGACTACTGCCGCGGCCGCGATCAGCGCCGTCCGGCCGCGGCGGCCGCGGCGGACCGCTGGTCCCGGCTGGCCGCCGGGCCAGGCCGGGGACGGCGG
>DASWUW010000707.1:0-5136 GCA_036406335.1 Trebonia sp. | reverse complement strand
CGGCCGGCCCAGCGTGCGGGTGAACGCGGCGGGCACCGGCTCGTCAGTCAGGTCAAGGTCGGCGAAGTGATCCAGCGACGTCTCGTCAGCCCAGCCGCGCGGCCGGGCGGCCGGCGGGGCGAGCAGGGTTCCGCCGGGCATCCGCAGGCCCCCGCCCGGGGTGAGCGCGCGCAGGTTTTCGATGCGGGTTTCGTCGAACGCGGGGACGTCGAACCGGGTGGCGTCACCCGGCTCGACCAGGGCCTGCAGGTCATAACGGGTCTGCGCCGCCCGCGGGTCACGACCGCGGTCAGCCGCAGCGAAGCTTCCCGAGTCCGAACGAGGGCGGCGTTCTCCGAACCCGCCACCGTTCCCGAAGCCGCCGCCGTTTCCCGAGCCGGCCGGGCCGCCGTCGCGGCGTACGTCGTCGCCGGCCTGCCACAGGTTGTCCAGCCGGGTCTCGTCGAAGCGGGGGACGTCGAAGCGGGTCTCGTCGCCGAAGTTCGGCCGGGAGCCGGCGTAGCCCGACGGGTCCGCGTAGCGGGGGTCGTCGTAGGACAGGCGCCCGTAGCTCGGCTCGTCATAGCCGACCGCCTCGAAGTCGCTGGTGCCGATGATCCCGGACAGGTCGTAGCCGGCGCCGTGGATACCGGGCATGGAGTAGTCAGAGCCGTTGTAGGCGGCCGGGTCGTAGACGGGCGCCTGGTAAAACTCGCCGCTGTCGGCCGGGCGGCGCTGGCCGGGCCGGAAATCCCCGGCCGGCCGGGAGTCGTTACGAGCCGAGTACGCGTCCTCTTCGCCTTCGTAGCGGAGTGGCTGTTCGTAGTCCCACGGCTGGTTGTACAGGTCGGCCGACTGGTACTGGTCAGCCTGGTACTGGTCAGCCTGGTACTGGTCCGCGGAGGCCGGCGTCTGGCCCGCGGGGTACCCCGGCTGGCCGTACCCGTCGCGGCCCGGTGCCTGCGGGTACCCCGGCTGGCCGTAGCCCGCCGGGCCCGGCGCCTGGTAATCGGGGTCGCGGTAACCGTCGTCTCCGTAGCCGGGCGCGTTGAACGCGCCGTACGGGTGGGCCCCCTGCGCGGTCGGCGGCTGAGCCGGGTGTCCCGTCTGGGGATACCCGTGCGGCCACGAGACTTCCGGTCCGAACGGTGCTTGCCCCCGGTTGGCAGAGGGAATCCCCTGGCCATCCCCGGTATGCGGCCATCCGTTCGTCATATGGCGGTCACCTCGTGTTGTCAGTGGTACCAGCGGTCCAGCAAGGTCACAGCATCATCTCGGCAAATGCACATCTTCGCTACCCGATCGGGCATTTCGGCGTGTCATCCGGTAAACAACTTGGCAAAACCTCTCACTACCGGACATTTCTCCGCCACTGGCGGCCGACCGTTTCCTAAAGTAGCGCTTCGGGCGTCCCGCTGCCGGAAACTTGACTCCGACGCGCCGCGGGTGGAGCACGGTCACCGCGGGATACCGGACCGGTCCGCGGCCGGGTAAAACCGCCCGGGCCGGCTAGTAGGACCGGCCGAAGATGACGCGCTTGCCGTAGGCCGACGGCAGTCCGCAGCGGACGCAGGTACCCCGCTCCGGCGGGCCTTCGGACGGGATGCAGCGCGCCGTGGCCGCGGTGGCCGACTTGATGTCGTCCTCGCACGCCGGCTGCCCGCAGTGGAAGGCCAGCGCCCAGCCCGTCTTGACCGCCTCGGTGAACTCGTCCCAGGTGTCCGCCGTGGCCGTGTGCGAATCCCGGAAGCTGGTTGCCCGCGCCAGCAGCAGTTCCTGGAAAGCACTGAGCTCGAACGCGAGCCGGGCCGGGGCCGAGTCCAGCGAGACCGGGGACTTCCCGGCGCCGAGCCGGGTGGACATCAGCGCGGACCCGTCGGCCAGGTCACGCGGGCCCAGTTCGAGCCGGACCGGGACGCCGCGCAGCTCCCAGTCGTTGAACTTGAACCCGGGAGACAGGTGCGGGCGGGCGTCCACGTGCGCGCGGATCCCGGCCCGCCCGAGGCGCCCGGCTAGCTCCCGGGCGGGCGGCAGCACCTGGTCGGCCTGGTCCCCGCGGCCGATCGGCACGATCACCACCTGGTACGGGGCGAGCAGCGGGGGCAGCACGAGTCCCTTGTCGTCCCCGTGGGTCATGATCACGCCGCCGATCATCCGGGTGCTCATCCCCCAGGACGTGGTGTGGCAGTACTCCTGCGCGCCGCTCTCGGCCGCGTACTGGATGCCGAAGGCGCGGGCGAAGTTGGTGCCCAGGTAGTGCGAGGTGCCGGACTGCAGCGCGCGGCCGTCGCGCATCATGCCCTCGACGGTGTACGTCCGGACGGCGCCGGGGAAGCGCTCGCCCGCCGTCTTCTCCCCGGCCACGACCGGCATGGCGGCGACCTCCCGGGCTACCCCGGCGTAGGTATCGAGCGCGCCCAGCGTCTCCGCCATCGCGTCGGCCTCGTCGGCGTGCGCGGTGTGCCCCTCCTGCCAGAGGAACTCGGTGGTGCGCAGGAACGTCCGCGGCCGCAGCTCCCAGCGGACCACGTTGGCCCACTGGTTCAGCAGCAGCGGCAGGTCCCGGTGGGAGCTGATCCACTTGGCCATCATCTCGCCGATGACCGTCTCCGAGGTGGGCCGGACCACCAGCGGCTCGTCCAGCTGCTTGCCGCCGGCGTGGGTCACCACCGCGAGCTCCGGCGCGAACCCCTCGACGTGCTCGGCCTCCCGCTTGAGGTAGCTCTCCGGGATCAGCAGCGGAAAATAGGCGTTGACGTGCCCGGTCTCCTTGATCCGGCGGTCGATGTCGGCCTGCAGCAGCTCCCAGATGCGGTAGCCGTACGGCCGGATCACCATCGTGCCGCGAACCGGGCCCCGGTCCGTCAGCTCGGCCTTAATGACCAGCTCGTTGTACCAAGCGGAAAAGTCTTCGCTCTGCGGTGTCACCCCGCGGTCGTCGCGCCTCACGAAGCGAGGCTACGCGGTGATCATTCGCGGCCCAAGTTGTTAACCTTTGCCTCGTGTTCGCTCCGCGGGGTCCGCTGCCGGCTCGCCGGATCGCCGCGCACTGGGTCGTGATCGCCGCCGCCGCGCTGACTACCCTGGTCGCCGCGGCGGTCGGGACCGCCCTCGCGGTCTT
The DNA here is from genome assembly GCA_036406335.1 of Trebonia sp. Taxonomy (GTDB): domain Bacteria; phylum Actinomycetota; class Actinomycetes; order Streptosporangiales; family Streptosporangiaceae; genus Trebonia. Next base: position 2,036 of record DASWUW010000707.1, on the reverse strand, counting down.
CGCCGGGCAGGCGCTGCCCCAGGCCGTCCGGCACGACCTGGTCCACGCGCCCGGCAATTACCTGGCGGCGACGGGCACGTTCGGCGACGGCGGCGCCCGGCCGACCGCGGCGGCGCTCCGGTCGGCGATCAGCGGCGCCCTGTCCGGCGTGCCGTTCGACTTCTGGTCGGGTACCTGGTCGGACCCGCTCGGCCTGGTCCCCGCGGCCCGGCCCGCCCAGCCGGCCGGCGTTCCCGCGGGCACCACGCCGCTGCTGTACGCCGCCGCCCTGGACGACATCACCAGCCATGCCGTGCTGGTGTCCGGCCGGTGGCCCGCCCCGGCTTCCGCCGCGTCCGGCGAGATCCCCGCCGCGCTCCCGGCCACCAGCGCGGCGCTGCTGAAACTGAACGTCGGAGACGTGCTCGGGCTGACCGACCGCAACACCGGCACCCGGGTTGCCTTCAAGGTCACCGGCCTGTACGGGCAGCGGCAGCGGTCCGGTAACGCCGCCTCCTACTGGCGGCTCGACTCGCTGTCCGCCAGCGGGTCGGTCACCTCGGGCGGCTTCATCTCCTACGGGCCGCTGATCGTGCCGCCGACGGCGTTCCCGGGCCGGCTCGCGGCATCCACCGGCACCTGGCTCGCCGTACCCGACCTGGACTCCGTCCCCGGCACCGAGCTGTCCGCGCTCTCGGCCGGCATCACGGCGCTCGAGGCCGCGCTGAACAACAGCAGTGAGCTCAGCGGCGTGCAGCTCACCTCGAACCTGCCCGCCCTGCTGGCCGAGACCGGCAGCAACCTCACCCTCGCCCGGTCCCTGCTGGCGATCAGCGGCCTGCAGCTCCTCGTGCTCGCGGTCGCGGCCCTGCTCGCGGTCGCCCGGCTGCTCGCCACCCAGCGCGAGGGCGAGACCGCGCTGCTGGTCGCCCGGGGCGCGACCAGCTGGCAGCTCACCTGGCTGAGCGCGGCCGAGATCGTCCCGCTGGCGCTGGTGACCGCGCTGGCCGGCAGCGGGGCGGGAATCTGGCTGGCCCGGCTGCTGGGCGGATCGCTCTACCGCGCCGCCGCCGGCCACGGGGCGGCGGTGAGCGGCGTCTCGGTGACCGCGAGCGGGACCTGGACCGACGCGGCGGCCGCGGCCGCGAGCGTGGCCGGGCTGGCGATCGGCGCGCTGCTGTACCCGGTGCTGCGGCCCGCGCCCGGGTCGGCCCGGGTCAGGCGCGGGCGGCAGGCGGTGCTGGCCGGCGCCACCCGGGCCGGGGCCGACGTGGCCCTGATCGCGCTCGCGGCGCTGGCCGGCTGGCAACTGCGCCGCTATTCCGCGGTCACCCCCGCTTCGGCCGGCGCGCCCGCGGCCATCGACCCCGTTCTCGCGTTCGCCCCGGCCCTGGCGCTCGCGGGCGGCACGGTGCTTACCCTGCGGCTGCTGCCCGCGGCGGCCCGGCTTACCGACCGGCTGGCCGCCCGCGGCCGCGGGCTCACCGCGGCGATGGCGGGCTGGCAGTTCAGCCGGCAGCCGCTGCGCCAGGGCGGCGCCGCGCTGCTGATCGTCATGGCGGTGGCCAGCGGCACGCTGGCCCTCGCGCAGCACCAGAGCTGGTTCCGGTCCACCGCCGACCAGGCGGCGTTCACCACGGGCGCGGACGTGCAGGCCGATCTGGCGGCCCCGCTGCCGCCCGCGGCCACCACGGGGCTGACCCGCGCCGCGGGGGTGACGCAGGCGATGGCGGTCGCCGGCGGCGTCGCGTCGCTGCCCGCGCCGATCCTGGCGGTTGACTCGGCCCGGGCGGCGGGGGTCGTGCAGCTGCGCGGAGACCAGTCACCGCTGCCGGCGGCGCGGCTGTTCCGGGCCATCGCCCCCCCGGCCACGGCCGGCGGGGTCATCGTGCCCGGAAAGCCGGCTGCCGTCCCGCTGGTGGCCACGCTCAGCCGCGCCCCCGTCGGGCCCGTCTCCATGGTGCTCACGGTCACCGACGCTGCCGGCGGCACCTTCCAGCTCCCGCTGCCGGGCCGGCTGCCCGCCGACGGCCGCCCGCATCAGCTGACGGCCCGGC
>DASWUW010000706.1:0-5906 GCA_036406335.1 Trebonia sp. | reverse complement strand
CGTCTCGGCCGCTCGTGGACGAGTACCCCCGGTGCCTCGCTGACGTTCTCGGTGCTGCTGCGCCCGGCGGCGGTGCCGGCCGGCCGCCGCGGCTGGCTGCCGCTGCTGGCCGGGGTCGCGGTCGCGTCCGCGGTGCGGTCGGCGGCCGGGGCCGCCGCGGTGCTCAAGTGGCCCAACGATGTCCTGGTGGGCGGGCGCAAGCTGGCCGGCATCCTGGCCGAGCAGGCCTCCGACGGCGACGCGGTGGTGATCGGGATCGGCCTTAACGTCGCTACCCCGGCCGGCGCGCTGCCGGTCTCCCCGTCTGGCCTGCCCGCGACGTCTCTGCTCGCCGAGGGGACGCCGGCGTCCGGTGAGGCACTGCTGCTGGAGATCCTGGCCCAGCTCGAAGGCCGTTACACCAGGTTCCGCGCCGACCCGGACCCGGTGCGCGCCGGCCTGCTCGGCGCCTACTCTTCGCTCTGCGCCACCCTGGGGCAGGCCGTCCGGGTCGAACTGCCGGCCGGCCGCGTGCTGACCGGGACGGCCAGCGGCATCGACCCCGGCGGCCGGCTCCTGGTCACGGAGGAAGCCGGCCGCCGGGTGACGCCGGTCTCGGCCGGCGACGTCGTCCACCTGCGCACGTAGCGGACCGTTGGGCCGGCGCGGCCGGCGGCCCTACCATGTCGGTATGAGTGAAGACCGCTCGCTGGCCGCGGGCGAAGCGCCGGTCGAGGTGCTGCATCCGCACTGGAAGACCCTGGTGGGCCCGGTCGTGCTCACCTTTCTGGTGGTGGCCGTGGCGCTGACCGGGGAAGTGCTGATCCCGGCGGGCAGGGAGGCGGTGGTCGAGCGGCTCGCCCTGGCCGTCGTCGCGATCGTGCTGGTCATGTGGTGGCTCTGCTACCCGGTGCTGCGCTGGCGGACGACGCGCTACGAGCTGACGAGCAAGCGGCTGCGGCTGCGCACCGGGATCATCGCCCGGGACGGGCGGGACATCCCGCTGTCCCGCATCACCGACGTGTCCTTCCGCAAGGGGATCCTCGACCGGCTGCTCGGCTGCGGCACGCTGATCGTGGAGTCGGCGGGCGAGCACGGGGAGATCACCCTCAAGGAGATCCCGCACGTGGAGCGGGTCTCAGGGGAACTGTTCCAGCTGGTCGAGGACGAACGGGTCCGGGCTTCCCAGGCGGCTCAGGACGCTCAGGGCACGCTGGACGACCCGGGCGCCGCCGGCGGCCGCCGGCGGCGGCGCTAGACCAGCTGCATCTGCTTTACCGTGGCTTTACGCTTGGCCTATGACCTGTGTGCTGCTCGCCGAGGACGACACCTCCATTTCCGAGCCGTTGTCCCGTGCCCTGCGCCGGGAGGGCTACCAGGTGGAGGTCACCGAGGACGGGCCGTCTACGCTGGGGCGGGCGCTGTCGGACGGGATCGACCTGATCCTGCTGGATATCGGGCTGCCTGAGCTGGACGGGCTCGAGGTGTGCCGCCGGGTCCGCGCGGAGGGCAACCGCGTCCCGGTGCTGATCCTCACCGCCCGGGCTGACGAGGTGGACACCGTGGTCGGGCTGGACGCGGGCGCGGACGACTACGTGACCAAGCCGTTCCGGCTGGCCGAGCTGCTGGCGCGGGTGCGCGCCCTGCTGCGCCGCGGGACGGCGGAGGTGCCGGGCACCGTACGCGGGGTGCGGGTGGACGCCGAAGCCCGGCGGGCCTGGCACAGCGAGACCGAGCTCGACCTCACCACCAAGGAGTTCGACCTGCTGTGGATCCTGCTGCGGGACGCGGGTAAGGTCGTCACCCGCGAGCAGATCATGCGCGAGGTCTGGGACGCCAAGTGGTGGACTTCCACCAAGACCCTGGACATGCACATCTCCTGGCTGCGCCGCAAGCTGGGCGATGACGCGCACCACCCGCTGTACATCACGACCGTGCGCGGCGTCGGGTTCCGGTTCGAGCGCGGCGACTGAGCGGCCGGCGACCGGAAACGGCGGCCGGGCCCGGGAAAGGGGACGCATGCGGCGGCGACTATGGCTGTCCGCGGCCGCGGTAGCGGTCGCCGCGGTACTGGTCGCCGCGGTGCCGCTGCTGGTGGTCGCGGCCGCCCGTGATTCCCGGCTGCTCGCGCTGGGCCTGCCGCTGCTGGCGGTGGCGGTCGCCGGGGCCGTGCTGCTCGCCCGGATCGTGGCCCAGCGGGCCTCCCGGCCGGTGGAAGAGCTGGCCGAGGCGGCCGGGCGGCTGGGTACCGGCGACCCGCGCCCGGTCGGCCGCCGGTACGGCGTCATGGAACTCGACCAGGTCGCCGACGGCCTGGACAGCGTCTCCCGCCGGGTCACCAACCTGCTGACCGCGGACCGCGAGCTCGCCATCGACGCCTCGCACCAGCTCCGCACGCCGCTGACCGCGCTGTCGATGCGGCTGGAGGAGATGATCGCCTCGGCCGATGACCCCGACGTGGTCCGCGAGGAGGGCACCGCCGCGCTGGCGCAGGCCGAACGGCTCGCCGACGTGGTGACCCAGCTGCTCAGCCCGGCCCGCCGGGTCGGCGCCGGGTCGGCCGGACTGACCAGCGTGGACAAGATCGTGCTGCAGCAGATCACCGAGTGGGAGCCCGCCTTCCGCCGGGCGGGCCGGAAGATGGTGCTGATCGGCGAGTCCCGGCTGCAGGCCAGCGTCACCCCCGGCGGCCTGGCCCAGGTGATCGCCACGCTGCTCGACAACGCGCTCATGCACGGCCAGGGCACGGTGACGATCCGCCGGACGCAGTCGGCCAACTCGGTCGTGATCGAAGTCGAGGACGAGGGCAACGGGGTGCCGGCCGAGCTGGTCTCCCGGATCTTCGAGCGGAGTGTCAGCGGCCGCCCGGAGGGAACCGGGCTCGGCCTCGCGCTGGCGCGGACCATGGCCACCGCCGACGGCGGCCGGATCGTGCTGGCCCGGCGCCGGCCGCCCGTGTTCGCGGTATTCCTGCCGCGTAACCGGCCCTCCGGTCACGCCAGCGCGACGCCGAGCGGGCCGGCCTAGCTCCCGTGCGGCGCTAGTTCTTGCGGTGGCGGCCGGCCGGGCGGAGCGCCCCGGGGGGCGGGAGCTGCGAGGCCGGCGGCAGCGGGGCGGACAGCGGGGTCGCGTGGCGCGGAACGGCGGTGAGCACCCCGGCCGCGAAGAACGCCGGGTCGAGCTCCCACGGCGGGTAATCGGGCATCGCCACGGCGGCGGCGGCCGTGCTGGCGGCCGGCTGCTCGCTCGGGGCGAGGAACACCCACTTGCGGTAGGCGTAGAAGCGGAAGATCGTGCCGAGGCCGGTCCCGATGACGCTCGCCGCGTTGTAGTCCAGGGTGCCGCGTAGTCCCATGACGTAGGTGACCAGGCCGATCACCGCTTCCGCGATGACCAGGCCCGCGACGTTGAGCGCGAAGAACAGCACCGCCTCACGGCGTACCGACTGGTTCTCCCGGTGCTTGAACGTCCAGAACCGGGCCCCGAGGTAGGTGAAGGCGGTGGCCAGGGTGACCGAGACCGCCTTGGCCGCCAGCGGCTCCACGTGGTACCGGCTGTGCAGCAAGCCGGCCCCGCCCAGGTCGATGACGGTGCCGACGCCGCCGACGATGCAGAATTTGATCAGTTCCGGCAGCATCGCGCGGACTCTGGAGTGCAGTCCGGGGACTGGAAGGGCCATGCGTGGATTGCCCCTTTCGTCAAGGTCGCGTTCCCACGCTAAGGGCCCGGCTTGGCCCGGGGCCAAGAGTTGCCTGAATTGTTGTTGAGGACCCGCAGGCCGCCCGTGCTGCCTCACGGCACCGCGGGCGGCCTGCCTGGCTCCGGGTTGCGCGCTGGTCTGGGACCTAGACGCCGCGGGCCCGCCGTCCGGCCACCAGCCGCCAGGTGAGGTAGATCACAGCGGTCAGCACAAAGCCGGCCTCGAAGGTCAGGTCGCCGAAGTTCCCGTTGTGGCTGGGCACCAGGCCGATGTACTTGGTCTGGTTGGAGAAGAGCCAGATCGAGATGCCGCCGCCGGCCAGCATCACCACCGGGCCCGCCCAGTTAGTGTACTTCCGGTTGAACAGCAGCTGCTCGACCTGCGCCGGGTCCTGGCGGCGGCGCAGGTACAGGTCGCAGAACATGACCGCCAGCCAGGGGGCGATCCAGTAGGCGATGATCAGCAGGAAGTTGTTGTAGTCGGCGCCCGCGTTGCCGAGGCCGGCCCAGGCGACGAAGAAGCCGATCGTGCCGAAGCCGAGGGCGACGATGGCCCGCCGGGCCGCCAGCGGCAGCTTGAAGCCGATCGCGGTAAAGGAGATCGCGCCGGAGTAGATGTTGAGCGCGTTGGCCGCGATGCCGCCGATGACGATGGCGATCAGGGTCAGGTCGCTCATCCATTCCGGGAAGATGCCGGTCCAGCCAGCCGTGGGGTTCGCGTTGGACGCGACGCTGGACAGGGTGCCGGCCGCCGCGCCCACGGTCTCCAGCAGTACGCAGGACAGCAGGACGCCCAGGCCGGACCACCAGGCGACGGCCGTCTTGCTCGTGTCGGGCTTGAAGTAGCGGGTGTAGTCGGAGGCGTACGGGTTCCAGCCCACCGCGTAGCCGAACGTGGCGCCCAGCTCGATCAGGAAGGCACCCGGGAGGGTCTTGTGCGCCGCGCCCGGGTGCCCCTTGGCCAGCGTCCAGACCGACGCGACCATGAAGATGACGACCAGCACCGGGAAGGCGTACCGCTCGAAGACGTGGATCAGGTTGTGGCCGAGCAGCGCCACCGTGAGCTGCAGCGCGATCACGATCAGCAGGCAGAGCACTTCCGGCAGGTGGGTCAGCGCGTTCAGGGCCAGCGCGCCGCTGACGCTGTTCACCGCGAACCAGCCGATCCCGGCGACCACGGAGTTGATCCCGGCGGGCAGCGCGTTACCCCAGTAGCCGAAGCCGCGGCGGCTGAGCACCATCTGCGGTACCCCGTAGCGCGGGCCGCTGGCGGACAGGATGCCCTGGGTGACCGAGCCGAGCCCGGTTCCGAGGACCACCGCGAGGACCGTCGCCCAGAAACTAAGGCCGAAGAACACGACCCCGATGAACCCGACGAAGACCGTCGCGAACTCCATGTTGGGCGAGGTCCAGGTCCAGAACAGCTGCAGCGGGCGGCCGTGCCGCTCCCTGAGCGGGATGAACTCCGCCCCGCCGGGCTCGACGGCGATGACCTTCTCGCCGTACGTCCCCTGCCTGACGTCAACGTCGTCGCTTAGCGTTGTCATGCGCACTCCCTGCTAACAAGCGTGGCCGGTGTGACTGGCCTGCTACATCGGTTCGCCTGGCTGGCGTTACCGGGGACTGGCGGGAGGATGTCGCGACGCTGCGGCCTCGTGTCGCCACGTTGGTTGTACCCACTATTGGCGGTTCCGCGTAGGCTACACGGCGTGCTTTCACCGTTGTCACCTGCGGGACCCGCTGGTCCCATCGCGCGCAAATCCAGCACCGGGATGCCGGTCGTCGGGATGGTCGGCGGCGGCCAGCTCGCCCGGATGACCGCCGCGGCGGCCGTCGGCCTCGGCGCCACGTTCCGGGTGCTGGCAGAATCCGCCGGGGAGAGCGCGGCGCTGGTCACGCACGACGTGACGGTCGGCTCGCACCTTTCTCTCTCCGATATTCTGGAGTTTGCGGCCGGCTGTGACGTTATTACGTTCGATCACGAGCACGTGCCCGGCCCGGTCCTGGCCGACCTCGAGTCCGCCGGGGTGCTGGTCCGCCCGGGTAGCGGCGCGCTCCGCTACACCCAGGACAAGCTGGCGATGCGCGAGCGGCTGAGCGCGCTGGGAGTTCCGTGTCCCCGGTTCGCGCCGGTCGCCGGTACCGCGGACGTCGAGGCCTTCGCCGGCGGGCGGCTGCCGGTGGTCCTGAAGGCGGTCAGCGGCGGCTACGACGGCAAGGGCGTCTGG
>DASWUW010000705.1:0-2806 GCA_036406335.1 Trebonia sp. | reverse complement strand
CGACCCCCGGCTCCTGCCCCAGGACGAAGTCGTCGAACGCTCCGACCTGCTCGTCATCGCCACCCCCCACCCCCAGTACCGCACCCTGGCCACCGCCAAGCCCGTCGCCGACATCTGGAACGTCCTCGGCCAGGGAGTCGTCATATGACCAGCGAGATGCCCCGGGTCTCCGTCGTGGTGCCCGCCTACAACGAGGGCGAGCACGTCACCCCGGTGCTGGACCGCATCTTCGAATCGGTGCGGCTGCAGTGCGAGGTGCTTGTCGTCGTCGACTCCGAGGACGACACCACCATCCCGGTGGTGAACCGGTACGCGGACAAGGAGCCGCGGCTGCGCTGCATCGTCAACACCTACGGGCGCGGCCCGGCCAACGCGATCAGGTACGGGATCGCCGCCGCGTCCGCACCGGTCGCGGTCGTGACCATGGCCGACGGCTGCGACGACCCGCGCCAGATCGACGACCTGGCCCGGCTGGTGGACCGCGGGGTGGCGGTGGCCGCCGCGTCCCGGTACATGCCCGGCGGCCAGCAGGTCGGCGGTCCGCTGCTGAAGAGCCTGCTGTCGAGGACCGCGGGCCGGTCGCTGGCGCTGTTCGCGCGTATCGGCACCCGGGACGCCACCAACTCGTTCAAGGCGTACTCGACGGACTTCGTGCGCCGGGTCGGCATCGATTCCCGGGCCGGCTTCGAGATCGGCATCGAGCTCACCGCCAAGGCCCGCCGGATGCGGATGCCGGTGGCGGAGATCCCCACTATCTGGCTCGACCGGCAGGCCGGGGTGTCGAACTTCAAGGTCGCCCAGTGGATACCCGGGTATCTTCGCTGGTACCGCTTCGCGTTCGGCCCCCAGCTCACCGCGGAGCAGATCAGTGCCCAGAGAAAGGAAAAGGACCGCTAAATGCAGCCATCTTCCGGGGAGGCGCCCCCCCGTACCCCCCGCGTGCTGGTCAGCGGGTCCGCCGGTTTCATCGGCGGTTACGTGGTCGAGGAACTGCTCCGCAAGGGGTACTCCGTTGTCGGGATCGACAACTTCTCCAAGTACGGGAAGGTCGCCAAGTCCTACGACCAGCATCCCCGGTACCAGCTGGTCGAGGGCGACTGCCGCGACGTCGAGCTGATGACCCGCCTGCTGACGGACTGCGATCACTTTATCGCCGGCGCCGCGCTGATCGGCGGGATCTCTTACTTCCACACCTACGCTTACGACCTGCTCGCCACCAACGAGCGGATCATCGCCTCCTCCTGCGACGCCGCGATCAAGGCGCACAAGGAATCCCGGCTGCAGAAGGTCACCTACCTCTCGTCGTCGATGGTGTTCGAGTCGACGCCGGAATGGCCGTCTTGGGAGGGGCAGGAGCGCGAGGTACCGCCCCCGCTGTCCTCCTACGGCTTCCAGAAGCTCGCCGTGGAGTACTTCGCCCGGGCCGCCTGGGACCAGTACCAGCTGCCTTACACCATCGTCCGGCCGTTCAACTGCGTCGGCATCGGCGAGTCGCGCGCGCTCGGCGACGAGGAAATCATGTCCGGCAACGTCCGGCTCGCGATGAGCCACGTGGTGCCCGACCTGGTGCAGAAGGTCTACAAGGGCCAGGAGCCGCTGCACATTCTCGGCACCGGCGAGCAGGTCCGGCACTACACCTACGGCGGCGACCTGGCTCGCGGCATCGTGACCGCGATGGAGCACCCGGCTGCGCTCAACGACGACTTCAACCTGTCTACCGCCCAGTCCACCACGGTGCTGGAACTCGCCGAGACGATCTGGCGCAAGATCAAGGGGCCGGACGTGCCGCTCCGCGTGGTGTCCGACGACCCGTTCGAGTACGACGTCCAGCGCCGGGTGCCGGCTACCGAGAAGGCCAAGCGCGTGCTCGGCTACGAGGCCAGCACCTCGCTGGACGAGATGCTGGACGAGGTCATCCCGTGGATCTCCGCGGCCATCCGGAACGGGACGCTCTAGCCCGCGGTTCAGCGGTGCCGTAAGGGACCGCGGTAATACTCTGAGGCGGTGGCGGCTACTCAGGGTAACCATATCGGTACAAGCGGCTCCTGCCGGCCGGGCGGCGCAGCGGACGCCGTCCGCCCGCCGCGCTGGCGCCCGGGCTGGCGCGGCGGGCTGGCCTGGGGGGCGCCGTTCGGGGTGCTGCTCGGGGTGCTGCTGGTCAGGAACGCGTTCCTGTTCTCCGCCCCGGAGTACGAGCGGGCCGACATGGGGGCCAACTCGATCCTGATCGAGCAGGCCCGGCGGCTCAGCCTGCTGGTCGGGAACTACTCCCGGGAAGGGTTCAGTCACCCGGGTCCAGCCTTCCTCTACGTGGAGTCCTGGGGCGAGTCGCTTTTCTGGGCCGGGCTGCGGCTGGTGCCGACCGCGTGGAACGGGCAGCTGATCGGCCTCTACGGGCTCAACGCGCTGTTCGCCGCGAGCGTGGTAGCGGTCGGGTACGGCTGGACCCGCTCGGCCCGCGGCGCCCTGGCGGCGGGCGCCGCGGTGGCCTGCCTCGGCGCTGTCCACCCGGCCGTGTTCAGCTCCGACTGGATGCCCTACGTGTACGTTCCCGCGTTCCTGGCCTTCGTGGTATCCGCCGCCTCGGTGTCAGCGGGCCGTTCCGCGGACGCCTGGATCGCGGCCCTGTCGGGCTGGTTTCTCATCCACGGGCACGCGGCGTTCCTTTTCATCGTGCCGGCCCTGGCGGCCTTCCTGGCCGTGCTGCGCGCGCTGACGGCCCGGCGCGGGCGGCTAGCGCGGGCGGCCCGCGGCCGGGCCTGGCTGCCCGTCGCCGGCATCAGCGCGGTCTTCGCCCTCCCGCTGG
>DASWUW010000704.1:0-2445 GCA_036406335.1 Trebonia sp. | reverse complement strand
CCTGCGGGCGCCCGCCATCGGGGTGCGCGAGGCGGCGGCGGGCACGAGCGTCGGCTACGGGGACGCCTGGCGGGCGCCGCGCTCGACCCGGCTGGCGCTGCTCGGCGTCGGCTACGCCGACGGCATCCCGCGTACCGCCGGCGCTGACGCGGAGGTCCAGCTGAACGGGGCGCGCTGCCGCGTCGTGGGCCCGGTCTCGATGGACCAGGTCGTGGTTGACCTCGGCCCGGCGGCGGCGCGGCCGGGCGACCAGGCGGTCGTGTTCGGCCCGGGAGACGGCGGGGAGCCGACCCCGGCCGACTGGGCCCGCTGGGCCGGGACGATCCCGCAGGAGATCGTCACCGGTATCGGGCCGCGGGTCACCCGCGTGGTGACACCGTGAAGCGATGATTACCGACGGACGAAAGCGGGGAGGGGTCAGCGATGCGATGGCGCCCGCGGCTGTCCGCCGCCGCTTCCCCGGTGCTCTCCGCCCGCCAGGCCAGCACCGGCTCCGCCGACCATTCCGGCCACAGCGCGCGGACCGCGGCGGCCGCGACCCGGGCCGGCGTGATCACGGCGCGGGCGAGCCGGGGGCAGCGGAAATTCCGGGAGCGGCCGGGAGGGCAGGCCGCCTCGTCACCGACAGAGGCAGCTGGCGACCTGCGCGTAATCGACAGCCCGGCGGCTGGTCAGCAGCAAGGTTCGCATGAGAACGACGATACGGGCCGGAGACCGAGTTGTCTACCAGACTGGTAGGTTATTGTCCGGCTCACCGGGTTCCGGCGCGGGCAAGTATTATGGGCTTGACAACCCATTTTATCCCAGGCAAAGTGAGGCCCGTAACCCATTTCTAACGGGAGGACCGCCATGATTCTCGTGCCCACGGCCGGGAAGGTCGGCGCCGAAACCGTGCGCCAGCTCCGGCAGGCGGAGCTGCCGGTGCGGGTGCTGGTGCGCGACGCGGACAAGGCCGGGGAACTGGCCGCCGCGGGCGCCGAGGTGGCGGTCGGCGACCTGAACGTCCCGGCCAGCCTGGACGCGGCGATGGCCGGGGTCACGACGGTTGTCCTGGTCAGCCCGGCCGTGCCCGCGCAGGAGCTGAACGTCGTCGCGAGCGCTGCCCGGGCCGGCGTCGGGCACGTCGTCAAGGCCAGCAGCAAGGCGTCGGCCGATTCGCCGGTCGCCCGGCGGCGCGGTCAGGCCGAGATCGAGGCCGGGCTAGCTGCCTCCGGCCTGCCCGGGACCGTGCTGCGGTCCAACGGCTACATGCAGAACGTGCTGGCACTGGCGCCCGCGATCGCCGCGACGAGCGGTTTCGGGTCGGCCGCGGGCAAGGGACGGGCGGGCCTGGTCGACGCCCGCGACGTCGGGGCGGCGGCCGCCGCGATCGCCGCCTCGCCTGCCGCCCACGCCGGAAAGGCCTACTGGCTGAGCGGCCCCGAGCTGATCTCCAACTACGACGTCGCGGCGGTGCTGTCGGAGCTCCTGGGCCGGACCGTCGCCTATACCGAGCTCACCTTCGAGGAGAACCGGGACGCGATGATCCGGGCCGGCGTCCCCGCTCCGGTCGCCGAGATGAACGCCCAGGCGTTCCGTCTGAACGCCGACGGCGACGCCGAGTGGGTTACCGGCGACGTACCTTCCCTGCTGGGCCGCCCGGCCCGCTCCTTCCGGCAGTTCGCCGCGGACTACGCGGCCGCGTTCTCCTGAGGTCGGCGTCGGGACGGTTTCGGCGGCGGTGGTCAACTGTGCTCCTGCACGGGCAGTGAATGGTCCCAGTCGGACAGCAGGGTGCGCAGCGCGGCGATCAGCGCGACCGGCTGGTCGAGCATGACGTGGTGGCCGGCCGCGGGGATCTCGATGACCGGGGCGACCCGGCCTAGCCGGTCGTACATGACCTCGCTCATTTCGGCCGACATGATCCCGTGCTCGGCCCGGAACAGCGCCATCCGGCAGTCCAGCCGGGTCCGCGGCGCCAGCGGCTCGTCCCGGCCGAACACACCCGGGTCCCATTTCCACGTCCATCCCCCGGCGGCCGGGCGGACCGACATGGCGGCGACGTGCTCGGCGATGTAACCCAGTACGGGCTGGTCCGGAACCGGGCGGAACCGGGCGATCGCCGCCTCCCGGGTCGGGTAGACGCGCAGCTGCCGGAAGACCCGCTGGCCGCGGGCCGCGTGCTCCTCCGGGGACAGGTTGCGGACGGGCGCGTCGATGACGACCGCCCCCTGCAGGCGCGACCCGGACATCTCCGCCAGCCGCAGCGTGACCAGGCCGCCCATACTGTGCCCGATCACGACCGGGGCGTCCAGTCCGGCGTCGGCCGCGACGGCGAGCACGTCGCGGGCCCAGATGTCGAAGCTGTAGGAGTCGCGCCGGCCGCTGTCGCCGTGACCCGACAGGTCGACCGCGATCACCCGCCGGTCGGCCGCGAGCAGCGGGCCGATGTGGTCCCACCAGCGA
>DASWUW010000703.1:0-3890 GCA_036406335.1 Trebonia sp. | reverse complement strand
GGGGCCGCGACCGCGGACCAGACCAAGCTCACGCCGGCCGCCGCGGCGTCCGCCGCGCCGTCACCCGCCCTGACCGCGTCACCGTCGCCCTCGGCGCCCGCGTCCCCGGCCGCGACCGCGACCGCGGCCGGGTCCACGCTGACCGACGCGCAGTCGGGCGTCCTCTACGTCCAGCTGCCCAGCCCCTGGCAGGGCGCGTCCTGCCCCTCCTCGCTGGACATCGGCGCCATTACCTGGACCGCGGGCGAGTACGCGGCCGCCGGGCAGGTCAACGGCGGGTCGATGACCTGGTACGGGGAGGCGTGCTCAGGGCCGCTCCCCCAGCAGTACGGCTACAGCAGTACCGCGCAGCTGCAGAGCACCGCCGAAAACCTCGCCCAGACCTTCGGGAACGCGTACTACAACGCGCTCGGCCACACCGTGGCCGGCGAGCAGGACCGGCCGGTCCAGGTCAGCGGGCACGCCGGCTGGGAAGTCAGTTACGACGTCAGCTACAACAACCCGGCCCAGGGAGTTACCTGGGCCGATGAGCAGGCGGCCGTGGTGGTGGTCGACAGCGGCGCCGGCAACGAGCCCGCCGTGTTCTTCACCTCGGTCCCGCAGAACCTCAACGAGGCCAACGTGACCGCCCTGGTCTCGTCCCTCCAGCTCATCTCGGCCGCGGGCACCCCCGCCGCCACCGGCACCGCGAGCCCCGTCAGCGCCCCGGCGGCCGGCGGGGTCAGCGCCAACCCGTGACCGGCGTCAGGAGTTGACCGGGAACCCCAGGTTCACCCCGCCGTGACTAGGGTCGGGCCAGCGTGAGGTGACGACCTTGCCCCGGGTGTAGAAGTGAACGCCCTCGGTGCCGTGCACGTGCGTGTCGCCGAACAGGGAGGCCTTCCAGCCGCCGAAGGAGTAGTACGCCATCGGCACCGGGATCGGCACGTTGACGCCCACCATGCCGATCTGGCACTCGGAGACGAACCGGCGGGCGGCGCCTCCGTCGCTGGTGAAGATCGCCGTGCCGTTGCCGTACGGGCTGCCGTTGACCAGGTCGACCGCCTCCTCGTAGGAGCCGGCCCGCAGCACCGACAGCACCGGGCCGAAGATCTCGTCCTGGTAGGCCGGGTTGTCCGGCGTCACGTGGTCGAGCAGGGAGGGGCCGAGCCAGAACCCGGCGGCGTGGGCCTCGCCCGCGGCGCTGCCGTCCACCGGGTGCGCCCGGCCGTCGATCGCCAGCGTCGCCCCCTGCCGCACCCCGGAGTCGAGGTAGGACGCGACCTTGTCGCGGTGCGCCCGGGTGACCAGCGGCCCCATCTCCGAGCGCTCGTCGCTGCCCGGGCCCACCCGCAGCCGGGCGACCCGCTCGCTGATCTTGGCCACCAGCTCGTCGCCGACCGGGTCCACCGCGACCAGCGCGGAGACCGCCATGCAGCGTTCCCCCGCGCTGCCGAACCCGGCCGAGACCGCCGCGTCGGCGGCCAGGTCCAGGTCGGCGTCGGGCAGGACGATCATGTGGTTCTTGGCCCCGCCGAGGGCCTGCACCCGCTTGCCCGCCCGGGTGCCGGCTTCGTAGACGTAGCGGGCGACCGGGGTGGAGCCGACGAAGGACACCGCCGCGACGTCCTGGTGGTTCAGCAGGGCGTCGACCGCCACCTTGTCCCCCTGCACGACGTTGAACACCCCGTCGGGCAGGCCGGCCTCGGCCCACAGCTGGGCGAGCAGGACGGCGGCGGACGGGTCCTTCTCCGAGGGTTTGAGCACGAAGGCGTTGCCGGCCGCGATGGCGAGCGGGAACATCCACATGGGGACCATCGCCGGGAAGTTGAACGGGGTGATCCCGGCGACCACGCCGAGCGGCTGCCGGATGCTGTAGGAGTCCACCCCCGCTGAAACGTTCTCCGAGAAGCCGCCCTTGAGCAGGTGGGGGATCCCGCAGGCGAACTCGACCACTTCCAGGCCGCGGGTGACCTCTCCCGCGGCGTCGGAGGCGACCTTGCCGTGCTCGCTGGTGATCAGCGCGGCGAGCTCGGCGGTGTGGTTCTTGACCAGCTCGCGGAACGCGAACAGGATCGCGGTCCGCCTGGTCAGGGAGACCCGGCCCCAGGACTTGGCGGCCTGCTTCGCACCGGCCACCACATCGTCCACGTCGCCCGCGGAGGCGAAGTCGACCACGCCGCTGACCTGCCCGGTGGCCGGGTCGTAGAGGTCGCCCTGGCGCTGGGCGGTACCGGTCCAGGGCTTGCCGCCGGCCCAGTGGGTCACGTGCTTGGCCATGCTAGGCGGCCGCCTTCGCGTCGACCGCGGTCAGGGCGTCGACGAGCAGGCCGAGGCCCTCGCGCGCCTCCGCCTCGCTCAGGGTGAGCGGCGGCGCCATCCGCAGCGTGGCCCCGTACAGGCCGCCCTTGCCGACCAGCAGGCCGCGTTCCCGGGTGGCCTCCATGGCCTGGGCGGCCAGCTGCGGGCTGGGCTTGCCGGTGGCCGGGTCGGCCAGGTCGGCGGCGAACATCAGGCCCTTGCCGCGCACGCCGGCGACGGTCTTCAGGTTCGCCGCGGCCTCCCTGAGCCCGTCGGTGACGATGGTGCCGCAGGCGGCCGCGTTCTTCTGCAGGTCGTGGGAGAGCACGTAGTCGAGGGTGGCGCCGGCGGCGGCGGTGGCGATCGGGTTGCCGCCGAAGGTGGAGATGCCGTTGCCCCGGATGCCGTCGAGCAGGTCGCCCCGGCCGACCACGCCGCCGATCGCGAACCCGTTGGCCAGGCCCTTGGCGAACGTCATGAAGTCGGGGACGACGCCGTGCGCCTGGATGCCCCAGAACGTCTCGCCGGTGCGTCCCCAGCCGGTCTGCACCTCGTCGGAGATGAACGCGATGCCGTACTCGTCGAGCACCTCCTTGTAGGCCCGGAACAGGCCGTCGGGGGCCATCGTGAACCCGCCGACGCCCTGGATGGGCTCGGCGATGAGCGCGCCGACGTCGGCCGGGTTGATCCCGGCGGTCAGCAGGTCGCGCAGGTCCGCGACGCAGGCGTCCACGAACTCGGTGTCGCTGAGGCGCTGGAAGGCGGGCGCGTCCCGGTCGGTCCCGTGCAGGTAGTGGGTGCCGAACGGGTCGTTGCTGCTCGCCTTCCAGTTCGCGTTGCCGGTGACCGCGACGGTCCCGAACGTGCGCCCGTGGTAGGAGTTGCGCATGGCCAGCACCTGGTTGGCCTTGCGGCCGGTAAGGGCGGCGGCCAGCGCGGCCTCGTTGGCCTCGGAGCCGGAGTTGGTGAAGAACACCTTGGCGTCCGGGATACCGGAGATCCCGGCGATCTTCTCCGCCAGCTCGACCTGGCTGCGGATCAGGTACAGCGTGGAAGTGTGGTAGACACCGGTCGCGATCTGCCGCTCGACCGCCTCGCGCACCTCGGCCACGTCGTAGCCGAGCATGTTGGTCAGGATGCCGGCGAAGAAGTCGAGGTAGCTGTGGCCCTGGCTGTCGGTCACCCGGCAGCCCTTGCCGCTGACGATCTCGATCGGCTCGCGGTAGTTGACGCCGACCCAGCTAGGGATGACCGCCTTGTGGCGGGCGTAGAGATCAGACATGGTCTCAGTCTGCCCGCGCCGCGACCGCTAACCTAGTGACAGACTGCCACAATTCCCGGGATTTTCTTTACATGTTGTAAGGTCACCAACCGATGCCGCTTACCTTGCGCGAAGTGCTGGAACTGGAGGTGGTCCGCCGGGGCGCGCCGTCCGTGGTGGCCGGCGCCGCGCGGCTGGACGCGCCCGTCCGCTGGGTGCACGCGATCGAGCAGGCCGATGCCGGGCGGCTGCTGCGCGGCGGGGAGCTGGTGCTGTCCACCGGGATCGCGCTGCCGGAATCGGCCCGCGGACTGCAGGACTACGTCGCCTCGCTGGCCGGTGTCGGCGT
>DASWUW010000702.1:0-4524 GCA_036406335.1 Trebonia sp. | reverse complement strand
CGCCCGCGCCGCGTCGATGACGTTGCGGTGCTGCGCCACCCGGGCGCCCGGGTCCATCGCGGACACCAGGAGCACGCGGTCCGCGTCGGCCACGGCCGCGCGCACCGCGGCCGGGTCGGCGAAGTCAACCGCGCGCACCTGCACGCCCCGGTCGGCTGGGTCCTTGATCTTGTCGGTGGCCCGGCCGGTCGCGGTGATGTCGTCGGCCGGGACGCCGGCCGCTAGCAGCTGCTCTACTACCAGGCGGCCAAGCTGGCCGGTCGCGCCCGTGATCAGGAGTGACATAGGTGACTTCCCTTTCAGATTCCTTATCGGTCACCGGTGACAACCGAGCGGGTCCGCAGCACCTTCCATTTCGTGGGTACCCACTTTAAAGTAAGCTACTTACATGCAGGTAAGTATGGACGCCGCGCTAACGGACCTACGCGCCGGGCCCGACGCATTTACCCCGGACTGCCCGACCCGGGTGCTGCTGGATCACATCACCAGCCGCTGGGGCATCTTGATCCTGGTCGCGCTGTCTAGCGGGACGATGCGCTGGGGGGAACTGCGCCGCTGGGCGCGCGGCATCAGCGAGAAGATGCTCGCCCAGACGCTGCGCACCCTCGAGGCGGATGGCCTGGTGCTGCGGGAGCAGCGGCCGGTGGTTCCGCCGCACGTCGACTACAGCCTGACCGACCGCGGCCGCGAACTGTCGGCCTTGCTGCTGCCGCTGACGGACTGGATCGTCGCGAACGCCCCGCCGCAGCCGACTGAGACCAAAGAACAGGAAGGGCCAGCCGCACACGACGGCTGACCCTTACGTTCTGGCTGATCAGGTGGCGGTGGAGGTGGGATTTGAACCCACGGAGAGATTGCTCCCTCACACGCTTTCGAGGCGTGCGCGCTCGGCCACTACGCGACTCCACCGTCGCTGAGCTTACCTGACTTTGACCGCGAGAACGACTCGCGGCGGCTTACCGGCGTTCCGCGAAAAACTCCTGGATCACCTGAAGACATACTTCCGCGAGCACGCCGCCGATCACCTCGGGCACCGGCACCAGACGCTGATCACGTACCACGTCCCACAGCGAGCCGACCGCCCCCGCTCTCGGGTCCGCCGCACCGTAGACCAAGCGGTCCAGCCGGGCCGCGGTCAGTGCTCCCGCGCACATCGTGCAGGGCTCGAGCGTCACCACTAGGGTCAGTCCGCTGAGCCGCCACCCGCCGACAGCCTGGGCGGCCTCCCGGATCGCGACGATCTCGGCGTGGGCGGTGGGGTCGCCGTCCGCCTCCCGCCGGTTACGGCCGCGCGCGACCACGTTCCCGGCACCGTCGAGGACGACCGCGCCCACCGGCACGTCCCCGGTCCTCCCGGCGGCCTCCGCCTCAGCCAGCGCGGCCCGCATTGCAGGTTCGAACGTGGCCTCGTATCCGGTCGGCCGCCCGCCTGGCGCCGGCTCGCCTGGCACCGGACGCAGGCCGTCAGGCGCCGAGGGCGCTGTCGAGTGCGCGTTCCATGGCGGGTCCGAACCCGAGGCGGGCCGCGATGGATTCCACCGCGTCCTCGACGTGGTCCCAGGGGTCGTCTTCGGAGTCGAAGTCCAGGCGGCTGCAGATGGCCGCGAGATCCATTTCGTCCAGCCCGAGGTCGGCGAAGATGGACAGGTCCCCGACGGGAAGCACCTGGTCCAGGTCGTCTTCGTCCGGGACGGGGATCTCCAGATAGTCCAGCGCCTGTTCCGCCAGCGGATAGTCCAGGGCCGCGCCGATATCCGACAGCAGCAGGGAAACCTGGCTGCCCAGGATGCGAACCGCCACGAAGAAGTAGTCGTCGATCCCGGCGAGGCCGATCGTGCCTGCGAGGCTGGGCTGCTGGCGCAGCACCCGGATCAACCCCTTGAGGTCTCCGGTCACCGCGACCGGCAGAACATCGGCGTTCCACCCGTCGTCTTCCTGGAAGACGACAATCGCAAAATCTGTCTCGCTCACCTCAGGCATCGCCACGGTACGAAGATACAGCCGCCGGGGAGGCCGGCGTGGCTGCTTCTCCCGGGCGCCGGCCGGCGGCATACTGCCACCGGGTCGGTACATTCTCTTGCGGGCTCAGGCGTAGTGTCCATGAGTAGCGGGCATACTTGGTGCCGGACGGGCGTGGCCAGAGCCGTACCTGCTTGGATGACCTACCCCCATCCAAGCTGTTCCGGACTAAGATTAAGGAACTGGCAGATGGAGCACTCTGCGCTTCCAGGGAGGCGGCAGTGAAACCTAAGCAGATCATCACCTATCTGATCGTAGCCTTTATCGTATGGTGGGTGATCCAGCAGCCGACCAGCGCTGGTCACCTAGTGCACAATATCGGGGCACTGCTTAGCCAAGCCGCCCACGGCGCAGCAAGCTTCGTGTCGTCGATCTGAGGTAGCAATGGGCATTAGGGTCGTTCCGAACGAGACAGTCCCGGCCGCGGTTTACCGGGTTCTCCTGCCACACGAGCGGCGAGTGATAACCGTTCGGTTCCACCCGGCAATCCTGATCAGGCCGGTGGCCGAGGCCCTAGGGGGCCTTGCGCTGGCCGGCCTGATCTCCACCCTTTTCCACCTCATTACCTCGGTGCTCCTCGTTATCTGGCTGCTCTGGCTGATCTTGGTCATCCGCCTGCTTTTCAAGATCTACGCGTGGCTCGAGGATTACTTTGTCGTAACGTCCAAACGCCTGCTGCTCGCTACCGGAGTGTTCAGAAAGACCGTGAACATGATGCCGCTGAGCAAGGTCACCGACATGCGCTTCGAGCGGTCGCCCATCGGACGGATCTTCGGTTACGGCACCTTCATCGTCGAGTCGGCCGGCCAGGAACAGGCACTGCACACGGTCGATCATCTGCCCTATCCGGAGCAGCTCTACATTGAAGTGTGCGGGCTGATCTTCAAGGATGACACGGGCGACGATTAAGTTTTAAGTTACCTTAAGCGGCCGTCAGCGCTCCGGACGGCGACTGTCCGGCGGTGGCACGGACCGCGCCGCGGCTGCGAATAGTTACTGGTTCTTGACCCACTCGGCGGCCGCGATGGCGGATCCGCGGGCGCCGGCCATGTCGAGGTCGGGCACTAGCTGGATGTCAGCGATCTCCGCCTGCTCGACGTAGAACACGATGTTATCCTTGACCTGGGTCAGAAACCACCTCCGGAAGTGCGGCGCCGCCTCGATCACCCCGCCACCGACAAAATAGGTGTGCGGATCGGTGAACCTGGCCCCGACGGAGAGAACCCGCCCTACCGCCATTGCCTGCTGCCGGAAAATCTGCAGCGCCATCTCATCACCGCGCTCGGCGTAACCGCGTACCAGCTTGGCCGCCTTCGCGATTTCCATCCGGCCGAGCTCATGGCCGGGGAACCGGGTCAGCCAGTAGGGCAGCAGGTTGCCAGTAATTCCGGTCAGCGAAGCGACTGACTCCGCGTCCCCCTGCTGACCGCAGTTGCAGACGGGCGGCGGCTGGTCCGCCCCGAGCAGGCCGGTCATTGGAATCGGCATGTGACCGAGCTCACCTGCCATTCCGGCCGCGCCCTTGATGATGCACCCGTCCTGGATCACGCCGCCGCCGAACCCGGTGCCGATGATCGCAGAGACCGAGCTGCGAACTGGGGCATCCAGGCCGTGCCGCATGTAATGGGCGTAGAGGGCGGCCGTGTTGCCGTCGTTGTTGTACAGCACCGGCAGGCCGAGCCGCGCTTCCAGGGCCGCCCGGATATTGAACCGGGACCAGTCCGGGTGACCAAAATTCGTCGCCCAGCCGGTCGCCAGCACGCCGTCCGCGCCGGCCGGTCCCGGCGTGTCCAGACCGACGGCCCGGACCTTCCCCCGCGCGACCCCGGTCAGGATGAGCATCTTGTCGAAAGCGTCGACCAGCGCGGGGATCGCCTTTTCTGGCCCCTCTCGTACCAGGCTGGGCAACTCGGCCATCTCCGTCACCAGGAACGTCCCACCGGAATCGAGGACGGTCCCGTTGTTGGCGGTCCCTCCGTTGTCGATGCCGACGGTTACCCAGTCACCAGCTGGCCGCATGAACCCTCCTTAACCATGGCGATGTATACCACGGTCCGGCAAAGCTGACCACCGGCCAGGAGTGGTGGCCGGTGACCGGGTCCCTTGCGGGCCTCAGGGGCACCCTGGCAGCTTGGGCGGCACGCCGTGCTCAGCCGCGAGCGGCATCCGCTTTGCTGAGTGCGGCCGCTACCGGTAGGCTGGCCGATACCGCGTGTTTCCGGCTCCGGCTGGACCGCGATGCTGGAGGATTCGCCTAGTCCGGTCTATGGCGCCGCACTGCTAATGCGGTTTGGGAGTGATCCCATCGGGAGTTCAAATCTCCCATCCTCCGCTCTCTTCACCAGGCACTTTGCCCGATCGGCTTCAAGCCGTCGGCATCCGCACCGGTACCCGGCCGGGCGCGAGGAAAAGAAAGTGCGCCTCCTGCTGACGGCGGGCATCATGGTGGACACCGCCGCAGGACGGCATCAACCGGGAAGAACGAGCATGCAGCAAATATCCAGG
>DASWUW010000701.1:0-9989 GCA_036406335.1 Trebonia sp. | reverse complement strand
CCGGGCTGACCCGGCTGCTGGCCGAGCCGGAAGCAGGTCTCGGCGCCGAGCAGCTGTACCAGGTGGGGCTGATCCGGAACTCCACCCGGATACTGCTCGCCCTGGTCAACGACCTGCTCGACGTGGCCAAGGCCGAGTCCGGGCAGCTGGTCCTCAACCCGGAGGAGGTGAGCCTGCCCGGGCTGCTGGCCACGCTGCGCGGGCTCATCCGGCCGATGGCCGCGGGCAAGCCGGTCGAGGTCGCGGTCAGCGCGGACCAGGCCCCCGCCACGATCCTGACCGACGAGGCGGCGCTGACCGCCATCCTG
This sequence comes from Trebonia sp., assembly GCA_036406335.1. Taxonomy (GTDB): domain Bacteria; phylum Actinomycetota; class Actinomycetes; order Streptosporangiales; family Streptosporangiaceae; genus Trebonia. The sequence goes on along the minus strand of DASWUW010000701.1, from coordinate 9,681 downwards.
CGCAACCTGCTGTCCAACGCGGTCAAGTACACCGACGACGGGGAAGTGCGGCTGACCGTGCGCACCGTGCCCGGGCAGCTCGAGATCCAGGTCGCCGACACCGGAACCGGGATCCCGGACGGTCAGCTAGAGCGCGTCTTCGAGGAGTTCTACCAGGTGCCGGGGGCCAAGCGAGGCGGCACCGGGCTCGGGCTGCCCTACGCCCGGCGGCTCGCCCGGCTGCTCGGCGGCGAGCTGACGCTGACCAGCGAGGCCGGCCGGGGGACCACCGCCGTACTCCGCCTGCCGGACGGGCCGCCGTCCGCCGGCACGGTCGTCGTCGCGGACGACGACGCGGCCTTCCGCCAGGTGGTGAAGTCGATGCTGGCCGGCCTGGCCGACCGGGTGATCGAGGCGCAGGACGCTGAGCAGGCCCTCGCAGCCGTGGCCGACGGCCCCGTCGACCTGGTGCTCACCGACCTGGGCATGCCCGGAGGGGACGGGTACGCACTGCTCGAACGCCTGCCCGGCACCTTGTCCGCGATCGTCATCACCGGCCGCGACGTAGCGACGCCGCCGCGCGCGGCCGCCCTGCTGCGCAAGGACCAGCTCACCCGGGAGCGGCTGGCCTTCGCCATCCGCCACGCCGGCCGGGCCGCGCGATGAGCGAGCCGGCCGGCGGCGACCTGCTACTGGTCGATGACGACGAGGCCAAGCGCTACCTGCTGAGCACCTGGCTGCGGCGGGCCGGCTACACGGTGACCGAGGCCGGCACCGGGCAGGAGGGACTCCGGCTGGCGAGCACGGCCGAGCTGGTGCTGCTGGACGTGAACCTGCCCGACATGAGCGGGTTCGAGGTCTGCCGGCTGATCAAGTCGGATGTGCGCACGGCCGCCATCCCGGTGATCCAGGTGTCCGCCACCGCGGTGGCCATCGCCGACCGGGCCCACGGCCTGACCCAGGGCGCCGACGCCTACCTGATCGAACCCTCTGAGCCCGCGGAGCTGCTGGCCACGGTCAAGGCGGTGCTGCGCTACTCCCGGGCCCGCCAGCACGCCGAGCGGACCGCGGGCATGCTGGCCGAGCTGGCCGCCGTCACCCTGGACATCAACGCCGCGGAGACCTTCGACGGGCTCGCGGCGGCCGCGGTGACCGGCGCCGCCCGGATCTTCTCGGTTCCCGCGGTGCTGCTCCTGGAGATGCCCGACGGGCAGGCCCGCCGGACCTCGGCCGTCCCGGGCACGGCGGGCACGGTGCGGCGCGGGGGCCCGCTGGGACTGGCGAAGCAGGTCGCGGACCACCTGCTCGGGTCCGAGCGGGGCAGTGCGATCAAGATTCTCAGCCGGGGCGAGTGGCTCGCCCTGATGCCCGACAGCACGCTGAGCACGGAAGTCTGCCTAGCCGTGGCCCGGACCAAGCTGGGCAAGCCAGGCGCCGCCATTACCATCGGCCGCGCGGGTATCACCGGCGAAGACGACCGGCAGATCCTGCGCCAGCTGGCGCAGTCGGTCGCGCTCGGCGTCGAGGCACTGCGGGCCTCGGCCGAGGAGCACCTGGTGGCGCTGACGCTGCAGCGGAGCTTCCTGCCGGCCGCGCTGCCGGCAATCCCCGGCCTGACGACCGCGTTCCGCTACCTCCCCGCGAGCGACGCCGCCGAGGTCGGCGGCGACTTCTACGAGGCGCTGCCCTGGCGGGACGGGGTGCTGGTGGCCATCGGCGACGTCCAGGGGCACTCGCTGCACGCGGCGACGGTCATGGGCGAGCTGCGGCACGCGCTGCGGGCCTTCTTCAGCGAGGGGCACTCCCCGCTGGCGATCACCGGGCTGGTCAACGAGGTGCTGCGGCGCTTCCACCCGGGCATGATCGCCACCCTGTGCCTGGTGCTGGTGCACCCGCCCACCGGTGAGCTCACGATCGTCAACTGCGGGCACATGCCGCCGCTGCTGGTGGACCGCGGCGAGGACGGCGAGGGCGGCGGCAACGCCGCCTACGTGGGCGAGGGCGGGCTGATGCTCGGCCTGACCCGGCACCAGCCGCAGGTGACGAAGGCCGTGCTGCCGCCGGGCGGCACCGTCCTGCTTTTCACCGACGGCCTGGTCGAGGACCGCCGGGTGCTGCTCGACGCCAACCTGGAAAAGCTGCGGGCCGGCGCGGCCGCGGCCGCCGCGGCCGAGGCGGAGGCATTCACCAACCACGTGCTGTCGCTCTTCGGGTCCCGGGAGGACGACGTGGCGCTGCTCGCGGTCCGCCGGACCAGCGGCTGAGGTCGGCCGGACCAGCGGCTGACTAGACCACCGCGTCCAGGGCTTCCTGCAGGCTCGGGTGTACCGGCAGCACCAGGCCGACACCGATCAGCTGCAGCACGCGGTGCACCGAGGTCTCCGGCGAGACGGCCAGGCGCAGCCGGACATCGCGCGCGGCGGCGCTCTCGTAGGCGTGCATGATCGCGTGCACGCCGGACGAATCGCAGAACACCGTCGCCGTCAGGTCGGCGATGACGGTCTCCACGCCGGGTCCGAACGCCTCCACCAGCTGTTCGTAGACCTGGTCGCAGTTGGTGACGTCGATCTCGGCCGGGAGCCCGACGACGACCGGCACCAGCTGCGCCGCCTGATCATCCATGTCTCAGCCACTCCTGCCGCAGCGCCTTTGTCTTGCCGCAGCCTAGGCTACCGCGTTCGGGCGGACCAGGCGGCGGCGATCTGGCCCGCCAGGATGATGTTGCCCCGGGCGACGGCCAGGTTCACGGTCACGCTGGCCCCGCCGGTCGCCTGCTGCATGTGCGCGAGCAGGAACGGGGTAACCGCCTTGCCCCGGACGCCGGCCGAGGCGGCCGCGCTCAGCGCGCCCGCCAGCACCTGGTCGTGCCGGGCCGGGTCGAGCTGATCTTCCAGGTTGAGCGGGTTGGCCACCAGCAGGGCGGACTGGTCGCCGAGGGAGTCCCGGGCCGCCATGACCGCCGCGATCTCCGCGGCGGAGTCTAGGCGCCAGTCCAGCCGCTGCCCGGAGTCGGTGAGGTAGAAGGCGGGAAAGCGGTTCGTCCGGTACCCGACGACGGCGACCCCGAGGGTCTCCAGCCGCTCCAGGGTCGCCGGGATGTCCAGCACCGACTTGACCCCCGCGCTGACCACGGTGAGCGGGGTGCGGGACAGCGCCGTGAGGTCGGCTGACTCGTCCAGCGAGTCGGCGAAGCCGCGGTGCACGCCGCCGAGACCGCCGGTGGCGAACACCCGGATCCCGGCCCGCGCCGCGAGCACCGACGTGGCCGCGACCGTGGTCCCCGCGGTGCGCTGGCCCGCCACGGCCAGGCCCAGCTCGCGGGTGCTGGCCTTGATCACGGTCTCGTCCAGGGCGACGCGCTCGAGTTCAGCGTCGGACAGGCCGGCCCTGGGCACGCCGTCGACGACGGCGATCGTGGCCGGGGTTACCCCGGCGCCCGCCAGCAGCGCCTCGAACGACCGGGCGGCATCGAGGTTTCCCGGACGCGGCAGGCCGTGCGAGATGATCGTCGACTCGAGCGCGACCACGGGCCGTCCCGCGTCCAGGGCCTCGCTCACGGCCGCTGAAAGTACGGGAAAAACAGTCATGACCTGGACTTTACCGCCAGCGGGGGCACGCGGCGGCCCTTGGTCGCCTGCTCGAAGGCGAAGGCGAGGGCGAGCAGGCGAGGCTCGGTCCACCGCGGGCCGAGGAACGAGACACCGACCGGAAGCCCGGACACCAGCCCGAACGGGACGGTGACCATGGGCCAGCCGGACACGGCTCCCGGCCGGGAGCTGCCAAAGACCGAGTGGTCGCCGAGCACGTAATCGGTCAGCCAGGCCGGGTTGGCGGTGAGCGAGAAGATCGCGTCCAGCCGGTGCTCCGTGGTCGGCGTCTCCACCGCGATCCGGGCCAGTCTGCTCGCGGCGCCGCGCAGCTCCAGGTAGACCGGGTCGGCCAGGTCGCCGCTGGTCGCCTCCGCCGCGTGGAAGATCTCCTGGCCGAAGCGGGCGAGAACCCGCCCGGCGTGGCGCTGGTTGAAGTCGATCAGGTCAGCCAGCGTCCCGGGAAGCGCCTCGCCGTCGCCGTGGGCAAACCCGGCCAGGTACTTCAGGTAGGCGTTGATGCCGTGCTTGAACTCGTAGTTCAGCGCGTCGAACTCGGGCTCGGCGACCTTCTCGATATCCGGCAGCTCCACCGGGTCGACCACCTCCGCGCCCAGGCTGCGCAGGCAGTCCGCCGCCTGGTCGAGCAGCGCCGCGCTGGCCGCGTCGGCGGCCACGGAGCCGGACCGCCAGATGCCGATCCGCGCCCCTTCGAGGGCCGCCCGGTCGAGCAGCGCGGCGTAGTCGACGAGGCCGGGATGGTCGGCGGCGCTGTCGTCCGGGTCGGCCGCCGCCAGTACCGACAGCAGCGCCGCTGCGTCCGCGACCGACGTGGCCATCGGGCCCGCGGTGTCCTGGGCCAGGGAAATCGGTACGATACCGGACCGGCTGACCAGCCCCTGGGTCGGCTTGACGCCGACCACGCCGCAGGCACTGGACGGGGAAACGATCGACCCGTCGGTCTCCGTGCCGATGGCGAGCGGGGCCAGGCCCGCCGACAGCCCGGCGGCGGAGCCGGAACTGGAACCAGACGGGTTGCGGTCCAGCGCGTAGGGGTTCGCGGTCTGACCCCCGACGGTGGACCAGCCGCTGGTCGAGTGGGTGGAGCGGAAGTTGGCCCACTCCGACAGGTTGGCCTTGGCCAGGATGACCGCGCCCGCGGCGCGCAGCCGGGAGACGATGAACGCGTCCGGCGGGCGGGCCGCCAGCAGCGCGGGCGAGCCCGCCGTGGCCGGGCCGCCCGCCACCTGGACGTTGTCCTTGACCAGGACGGGGATTCCCTCCAGGGGACCGCGGGGCAGCCCGGACCGCCAGGCGGCGTCGCTGGCGGCCGCCTGCTCCAGGACGTCCGGGCTCACCGCGAGCACGGCGCCCAGGGCGGGGTTGACGTCGGTGATGCGGTCCAGGTAGTGCCGGGCGACCGCGGTCGCGGTGGCGTCTCCGCCGGCCATTGCCTGCCGCAGGCCGGCCACTGAAGCCGACGCGCTATCGATGTTCATGCTGGAATTACACCAGCCAGCTCACGTGCCCGACCAGCAGCGCGTAGCCGATGAAGGCCACCGCGTCGATCAGCGTGTGCGCGATGATCATCGGGGTCGCGCGGCGCCAGCGCAGGAACAGCGTGCCGAAGATAACACCCATGATCGCGTTGCCGGCAAAGCCGCCGAACCCCTGGTACAGGTGGTACGAGCCGCGCAGGGTGGCGCTGATCGCCACCGCGTAGGCGGGGCGGACGCCAAGCCGGCGCAGCCTGCTCAGCAGGTAGCCGGTGACCAGAACCTCCTCCAGCAGCCCGTTCTCGAGCGCCGAGAGCAGCAGGACCGGGTACTTCCACCAGATGCTGGGCTCGTTCTCGGCCACTATGTTCAGTGCGATGCCGGACTTGTAGGCGATGATCACCAGGCCGAGGCCGCAGCCGCCGATGAACGCAGCCAGCCCGGCCCCGCGCAGCAGGTCGCGCCCGGGCTGGCTGCGGTCCACCCCGATCGACCTGGTGTCGTTCGCCCGGGCCAGCAGGTAAAACGCCAGCAGCACCGGGGCCACGCCCGAGGCCAGCCCGACCAGCTGCAGGAACAGGTCGAGCAGGGGGCGGCCGGGCGCCTGCGAGCCGTTCAGGGTCACCGACTGCGACGACAGCGAATGACGCGCGGTCAGCGAGCCGATCAGCGAGACGAACGCGGAGACCCCGCTCGCGCCGAGCGAGACGGAGAAAACGGCGATGATCTCCCAGCGGAGCAGCACCCGGTCCCGGCGCAGCAGGGGCGGACTGTCATCGGGCCGGGTCAGGCGGAGCCACGCGCTCGTTCGGGAGGGGGGCTGGGGGTCTTGCTCTAGCTCTTGGTCAGCCGAGGAGCGCGTCGAAATCGCCGTCCTGCGCGCCGCCGATGAGCGCTTCGATCTCGGCCCGGGTGTAGATCAGCGCCGGGCCGTCCGGGTCGGCCGCGTTCCTGACCGCGATCTGCCCGTCGGGCAGCCGGGCCATCTCGACGCCGCCGCCGGGGCCCGCGGCGCTGCCGGCCAGCCGCCACCGGAGGTCGGGCAGTTCACCGGCCGGCATTCCGTTGTAGACCTCAGCGGCCATGCGGGTCAGATCTCCTTCAGCATGTCGGACAGGATTTCCCGGGTCCGGTCGGGTGACGTGCTCGCGACCGAGAGACGCTCCATCACCGCGGCGTAGCGCTCGACCTCTTCCGGCTTGTCAATGTAGTGCGCGCCGGTGAGGTACTCCATGTAGACCACGTCGGGCAGGTCGGTCTCCGGGAACCGCATGATCGTGAACGCGCCGCCGTCGGCCGCGTGCCCGCCGTACTTGAACGGCATCACCTGCAGGGTGATGTTGGGCTCGCCGACCAGGTCGATCAGCCGCTCGATCTGCGCGACGTGCACGTCGCGGCCGCCCATCGGGCGGCGCAGCGCCGCCTCGTCCATGATCACCCAGTAACGCGGCGCGTTCTCCCGCTTCAGCAGCTGCTGCCGGCCCAGCCGCAGCGCCACCCGGCGCTCGATCTCGTCCGGCTCGATACCCGGCGAGCCCTGCATGATGATGGCGCGCGCGTACTCCTCGGTCTGCAGCAGGCCCGGCACGAACTGGACCTCGTACAGCCGGATCAGCTGCGCGGCCTCCTCCAGGCCCACGAAGACGTGGAACCAGTCGGGCACGACATCCTGGAACTTCTGGTACCAGGGAGTGGCGTTGGCCTCCCGGGTGAGCTGCAGCAGCTTCTCCCGCTCGGCGACGTCGACGACGCCGTAGAACCCGAGGAGGTCGGTGACGTCGCGTTCCTTGAACGAGACGCGACCCAGCTCCAGGCGGCTGATCTTGGAACCGGACGCGCGGATGTGGTAGCCGGCATCGTCGCGGGTGACCCCCGCGGACTCGCGGAGCCGGCGCAACTGGGCGCCGAGCAGCATCCGCAGCACAGTAGGACCGCCTGCGGGAGCGGCGCCCCCAGGCGCGCTAGAACCCAACGCAGTCCCCTTTCAGGCATTCTGGCTAGCCGGCGAACCCCCGTTCACCGGCTCTGTCGCACCAGCGCAGGCATCTGCACACGTTCCTGCGCGGCCAGTCCGCACATGCATACGTTGATGACGGACCGATATTATCGTGCTTAGCCTCTGTGCACGAGTTTCTGACGACAATGAGAAGGTAGAACGTAGCAACTATGCTACGTGCGTCAGCACGTTACGTTAGGGCACCCAATGTTGAAGACATCTTCCGACGGCCGCAGCGGCCCGGCGGCACTCGGCGGCTTCGAGAAGAAACTGACCGGACGCGTCCCGGACGACTCCGCCGTTCCCCGGCCGATGCGGAAGGCAGTCCGGCTCATGCTCGGCGGGGCCGCCGTGACCGTGCTGCTCTGCCTGTTCGCCATCGTGCTGGCCATCGTGGACCGGAACGGGCTGACCAACACCGGCGGCACCAGGATCACCACGACCCAGTTCGCCAACGTCGTCATCTACGTGGTCGTGGTCTGCGTGGTCGTCACCGGGCTGTGGATCGCCATGGCCCGGCTGAACCGGGCGGGCCGGATGTGGGCCCGCTACGCGGCCTCGGCGCTGTGCGCCGTCTTGTCGTACTACATCTACGAGTTCTTCAACTCGCTGACCAGCGGGACGGTCATCTCGGTGGCCAACATCATCTTCCTGGTCTTGGTGATGGCGATGTGGCTTCTGGGCATCATCGCGATCGCGCTGATCTGGCGGTCGGAGTCGACCAAGTACTACAAGGCGCGCGCCGCGGCCCGCTAGCGGCCGGCCGCATCTCCCTCTGGACTAATCAGTGCCGCTGACGTAAGCAAGGAGAGAAGCTTGCGACCCGCAGGGGTCTAGACCAAATCTGGGAGGGGAACCGGAGCTGTGGCATACGCATGGATGCCCGAAGCAACTCGCATCCGGGCGGAGGCCGACGGCGGCCCCTTGACCGGCGGTGCGCCCCGGGCGGTGTGGCTGACCCTCGGCACCGCCCCGGGCGCGGTCTCCGTCCAGTCGGCCGCGCAGCGGCTGATCAGCGAACGGCGCCCGTGCCATCTCGTCTGGGACCCGGTGACCGGTGCCGTCCTCCAGCTGATCTCGGTGCTGCGGGCCGGGCGGGCGCTCGGTGCGGCCGACCATCTCGACTGGGCGCCGGGCCGCATCCGCGTCCACCCGGAGAACGTGAACGCCGAGGGCCGCGTCTGCGTCCAGATCGGCGTGCTCGGCCGTCCCGACGACCCGTTCACCGCCGGCCCGCTGTCCGGGGTGGAGGCGATCGTCAGCTGGCTGGACTCCTGGGGCGTGCCGCGCCGCTGGCCGGCCGGCCGGCCCTGCGCATACCGCGTCGACCGCCTCGCCACGGCCCTGGACGGCCCGCGCAGCCGCAGCCAGTGGGCCCGCGGCGGGCACTTCGGCGCCTCGCAGGTACCCCGGTGCGATCACGCGGGACCGGGCGCCATCGACATCGACCGGCTTACCGGGCCGCACGGACTCCCGGCCCGGGCCCGCGGGCTGCTCTCTTCCCGCCCGGAGACATCCGCCCTGCCGATTCCCGCCTGACGCCCGCGCCCCGTTTTGCCTCTAACCTAGGTGGAATGAACGACCGGCTAGTGTGGATCGACTGTGAGATGACCGGCCTCGATATCGAGCGCGACGCGCTGATAGAGATCGCGGCCGTAGTGACGGACTCCGAGCTGAACCTGCTCGACGGCGGGATCGACCTGGTGATCAAGCCCTCGGCGGAGGCGCTGGACCAGATGACCGACGTCGTGCGGGACATGCACACCAAGTCCGGGCTGCTGGTCGACCTGGCCGGCGGCATGACCCTGCCGGAGGCCACCGACGGGGTGCTCGCGTACGTCAAGCACCACGTCAAGGAGGCCCGCAAGGCCCCGCTGTGCGGTAACTCGATTGCCACCGACCGCTGGTTCATCGCCCGGGACATGCCGGTGCTGGACAACTGGCTGCACTACCGGATGGTGGACGTCTCCTCGGTGAAGGAACTGGCGCGCCGCTGGTACCCGCGGGCCTACTTCGCCTCCCCGAAAAAGGACGGCGGGCACCGGGCGCTGGCCGACATCGTCGAGTCGGTGCGGGAGCTGCGCTACTACCGGGACGCGGTGTTCGTGCCGGCGCCGGGTCCCGACACGGCTACCGCGCGCCAGATCGCGGCCAAGTACACCAGCGAGAAGAGCTAACGGTTCGCCCGCACCTGGCGGGGCCGCTATACTTCTGACAGCCTTCGGGCAACGCACATGGTGGGTGTAGCTCAGCTGGTAGAGCACCAGGTTGTGGTCCTGGGGGTCGCGGGTTCGAGCCCCGTCACTCACCCGAAGGAAACAGCAGTGCAGCAGCCCCGGCTTGGCACCAAGCCGGGGCTGCGGCCTTTGCGCCGGGCACCTTGCCGGCCGCCGGTAGACTGGCGGCTGGCGTGCGCGAGGGCCGGCAATTCGAACCTCGCGCTCTTCCGCACCGTTGTCTGACTGGGTGACGCCGACGACGGGAGGCGTCCGATAACGGACCGATGGCTGGTGGAGGTACTGCCCGATGAGTGACGAGGATCCCTGGAAGGACTGGTACCAGGCCCAGCAGCCGTCGGCGGCGGGGCCGGACGCCACCCAGGACATCACGATCCGGTCTCCGA
>DASWUW010000700.1:0-6051 GCA_036406335.1 Trebonia sp. | reverse complement strand
ACCCCGAAGACCGGCCCCCAGCCCAGCCCGCGGGGAGGCAGCCGCCGGGTCCGCGGCCGGCCCGCGCGGCGCCGCCGCCGGCCGCCGAGGAGGACTCCTACAGCGCGAAGCACCTGTCGGTCCTGGAGGGCCTGGACGCGGTGCGCAAGCGCCCGGGCATGTACATCGGCTCGACCGACGGCCGCGGCCTGCAGCACTGCCTCTGGGAGATCTTCGACAACTCGGTGGACGAGGCCCTCGGCGGCTTCGGCACCCGCATCGAGGTCACCCTGTACGCGGACGGCTCGGCCGAGGTACGCGACAACGGCCGCGGCATCCCGGTGGACAACGAGCGCAAGACCAAGCTCTCCGGCGTGGAACTGGTGATGACCCGGCTGCACGCGGGGGGCAAGTTCGGCGGCGGCTCCTACACGGCCTCGGGCGGCCTGCACGGCGTGGGCGCGTCGGTAGTGAACGCGCTCTCGTCCCGGCTGGACATCGAGGTCGACCGGGAGGGCCAGACCTGGACCACGAGCTTCCGCCGGGGCGTGGCGGGCGAGTTCGCCGTCCCCGGCCCGGAGGCCGGCTTCACCCGCAAGTCCGGGCTGCGCCCGGTGGCCAAGATACCAAAGACCAGGACGGGCACCAGGATCCGGTTCTGGCCCGACCGCCAGGTGTTCCTGAAGGACGCGGTCTTCTCCTACGACAGCCTTAACGAGCGGGCCCGGCAGACCGCCTACCTCGTCCCCAGCCTGACGATCGCCGTCCGCGACGAGACGGGCCAGGCCGAGTCCGGGGACGAGCCCCGGGCGGCCGAGTACCGCTTCGACGGCGGCATCGGCGAGTTCTGCGAGCACCTGGGCGGTAGCGAGAAGCTCACCGAGGTCATCCGCCTGATCGGCGACGGCACGTTCACCGAGACCGTCCCGGTGCTGGACGACCGCGGTCACATGACGCCCACCGAGGTCGAGCGCCGGCTTGAGGTCGACGTGGCCCTGCAGTGGGGGGCCGGCTACGACACCATCACCCGGTCGTTCGTGAACGTGATCGCCACCCCGCACCACGGCACCCACGTCACCGGCTTCGACCGCGCCCTGGCCCGGACGGTCAACGAGCAGCTGCGCGGCGCCCGGCTGCTCAAGAACGGCGACGAGCCGGTCACCAAGGACGACATCCTCGAGGGCCTGACCACGGTCGTCTCCGTGCGGCTGCCCGAGCCTCAGTTCGAGGGCCAGACCAAGGAGGTCCTGGGCACCCCGGCGGCCACCAGGATCGTCCAGCAGGTGGTCAGCTCGGGGCTCAAGGAGTACTTCGAGAACCCCCCGCGCGGGGCCAAGCAGCAGGCCCGCGCGGTGCTGGACAAGATCACCGCCGCCGCCAAGACCAGGATCGCCGCCCGCGAGCACCGCGAGAACCAGCGCCGCAAGTCGGCCCTGGCCAGCTCGAGCCTGCCCGCCAAGCTGGTCGACTGCCGCTCGGCGGACGACCGCAGCGAGCTGTTCATCGTCGAGGGCGACTCCGCGCTCGGCACCGCCAAGATGGCCCGCGATTCCGAGTTCCAGGCACTGCTGCCGATCCGGGGCAAGATCCTCAACGTGCAGAAGTCGTCGGTCGCGGACATGCTCAAGAACGCCGAGTGCGCCTCGATCATCCAGGTCATCGGGGCCGGCTCGGGCAGCACCTTCGATCTCGACTCGGCCCGTTACCAGCGGATCATCTTCATGGCCGACGCGGACGTGGACGGTGCCCACATCCGCACGCTGCTGCTCACGCTGTTCCACCGCTACATGCGCCCGCTGCTCGACGCGGGCCGGGTCTTCGCCGCCGTCCCGCCGCTGCACCGGGTCGAGCTGACCAACCCGGGCAAGGGCCAGCCGAAGCACATCTACACCTACTCCGACGCCGAGCTGCGCCGTACGCTGCTGGAGCTGGAGCGCAAGGGCCGCCGCTGGAAGGAACCGCAGCGGTACAAGGGCCTGGGCGAGATGGACGCCAGCCAGCTGGCGGAGACCACCATGGAACCGCGGCACCGCACCCTGCGCCGGATCCGGATCGAGGACGCCCGGGCCGCCACCGACGTATTCAGCCTGCTGATGGGCACCGAGGTCGGCCCGCGGCGCGACTTCATCATCGGCGGCGCGGCCGAGCTCGACCTGTCCCGCATCGACACCTAAGCCACGACGAGGACCCGCAGCATGCCACCACGCCGCGGCGGAACGACAGCGCCGCCCCCGGAAGACTTCGAAGAGAACATCGTCGACATCGACGTCACCGAGGAGATGCGCGGCTCCTACCTGGAGTACGCCTACAGCGTCATCTACTCGCGGGCGCTGCCGGATGCCCGCGACGGACTGAAGCCGGTCCAGCGGCGCATCCTGTACTCGATGAACGAGATGGGCCTGCGGCCCGCCGCGGCTCACGTGAAGTGCGCCCGCGTCGTCGGCGAGGTCATGGGCCGCCTGCACCCCCACGGTGACAGCGCGATCTACGACGCCATGGTCCGGCTGGCCCAGCCCTGGGCGATGCGGCTGCCGCTGATCGACGGGCACGGCAACTTCGGCAGCCTGGGCGGCGACGACGCCCCCGCCGCCATGCGGTACACCGAGTGCCGCCCCACCGAGGCCGCGATGGCCATGGTGGAAAGCATCGACGAGGAAACCGTCGACTTCGGGGCCAACTACGACGGCCGCGAGACCGAACCCCAGGTCCTCCCCGCGGCGATCCCTAACCTGCTGGTCAACGGCACGGCGGGTATCGCCGTGGGCATGGCCACCAACATGGCGCCGCACAACCTGACCGAGGTCATCACGGCCGCCCGGTACCTGCTCAAGCACCCGGACGCGAGCCTGGACCAGCTCATGAAGTACGTCCCCGGCCCGGACCTGCCCACCGGCGGCCGCATCGTCGGCCTGGACGGCGTCCGGGAGGCGTACGAGACCGGCCGGGGGATCTTCAAGACCCGGGCCACGGCCACCATCGAGCAGCTCAACGCGCGCAAGACCGGCATCATCGTCACCGAGCTGCCCTATGGCGTCGGCCCGGAAAAGGTCGTTACCCGCATCAAGGACCTCGTCCAGGCGAAGAAGATCACCGGCATCTCCGACCTCAAGGACCTCACCGACCGCAACCGCGGCCTCAACCTGGTCATCGAGGTGCGGGCGGGCTTCAACCCCGACGCGGTCCTGGCCGAGCTCTACCGGCTCACGCCGATGGAAGAGACGTTCGGCATCAACAACGTCGCCCTGCTCGACGGGCAGCCGCGCACCCTCGGCCTCAGGGAACTGCTGCGTATCTACATCGAGCACCGGCTCGAGGTGACCCGCAGGCGCTGCGAGTTCCGGCGCCGCAAGCGCCAGGACCGGCTGCACCTGGTCGACGGCATCCTGGTCGCCCTGCTCCACATCGACGAGGTCATCCAGGTCATCCGCACCAGTGACGACTCGGCCGAGGCCCGCCGCCGCCTGATGCAGATCTTCGACCTGTCGGACATCCAGGCCGCCTACATCCTGGACACCCCGCTGCGCCGCCTCACCCGCTTCGACAAGCTCGAGCTGGAGCGCGAGCAGGAGGTCCTGCGGGCCGAGATCGCCGCGCTGACCGAGATCCTGGACCATGAGGACCGGCTCAAAGACCTGGTCAGCGGCGAGATGGCCGACGTGGCGAAGAAGTTCGGCACCCCGCGCCGCACCGTGCTGACCGAGGCGGGCGCGGCGGTCACCGCCGCCGTCCCGCTCCAGGTGACCGACGACCCGTGCCTGGTGGCGCTGTCCGCGGCCGGGCTGATCGCCCGCATCCCGCTGGACAACCAGGCCGATCCCGGACTGGCCGCCGGCTCCGCCCCCTCGGCGGCCAGCGCGGCCGACCTGGTCGCCTGCGCGGTCACCACCACCGCCCGGGGCACGATCGGCGCGGTGACCAGCGCGGGTCGGATGATCCGGGTGAGCGTGATCGAGATCCCGGTGGTCGCACCGGGCCCAGCTGGCCGGGGAGTGCTGGCGGCGGGCCACCCGGTGGCCGAGTTCGTCCCCGGCCTGGTCGAAGACGAGGCCGTGCTGGCCCTGGTCCCGCTAGACGGCGGCGAAGCCAGCGGGGTGGCCCTCGGCACCGTGTCCGGCGTGGTCAAGCGGGTGCAGCCGGACTACCCGGCCAACCGCGACGAGTTCGAACTCATCACCCTCAAGGAGGGCGACCGGGTGATCGGTGCCGCCTACCTGGCGGGCGACACCGGGTTGCTGGAAACCACCGAGCTGGCCTTCATCACCAGCGAGGCGCAGCTGCTGCACTTCCCGGCCGCCGCCGTCCGCCCGCAGGGCCGTCCGGCCGGGGGTGTGGCGGGCGTCCGCCTCGACGGCGACGCCAGCGCGATCTGGTTCGGCGTGGTCGGCCCGGCCGCCGCCGCTCCTGGTACCGGCCACCCGGCCGCGCCGCTCCTGGTGGTCACGGTGGCCGGCCGCTCCGGCACGCTGCCCGGCGCCGGCGGCGGTTCGGTCAAGGTCACCCCCTTCTCCGAGTACCCGGCGAAGGGCCGCGCCACCGGCGGCGTCCGCTGCCAGCGCTTCCTGAAGGGCGAGGACGGCCTCGTCCAGGCCTGGGTAGGCCCGGCCCCGGTCTTCGGCGCCACCGAAGCCGGAGTCATCGTCGAGCTCTCGGACATGACCGGCCGCCGCGACGGCTCCGGCAACGCCGTCACCCGCCAGCTAACCCACCTCGGCACAGTGTTTTCCCCGCTCGCCTCCGCGCGCTCTTGAGCCCCTTCCTGCTCCTTCGTCGGAAGGGGCGCGCGCTTTGGCTCGTGGGGAGCCCGGGCCTGGTTAGCAGGCGGAGAAGCCGCCGTCTACGTAGACCGTCTGGCCGGTGACGTAGTCGCTGGCGGCGGACGCGAGGAACACGGCCACGCCCGCGAAGTCGGACGGCTCGCCGTTGCGGCCCCGGTGCGTGCGCGCCGCCAGCGCCGCCGACCGCACCGGGTCGGCGGACACCTCCGCCGTCAGCGGCGTCGCGACGAATCCGGGGCAGACCGAGTTCACGCACACCCCGGAGGCGGCCCAGGCCTCCGACTGCGACCGGGTGAGCGACGCCAGGCCGCCCTTGGACGCACCGTAGCCGCCGCTGTGGCCAAACGCCCGCAGTGCCTGCTGCGAGGTGACGTTGACGATCCGGCCCCAGCCGCGGGCGGCCATGGCGGGCCCGAACCGCTGGCCGAGCAGGAACGGCGCGGTCAGGTTGACCGCCAGCATGAGGTCCCAGTGCTCCTGCGGCAGGGACTCGAGCGGCGGGCGCAGGTTCACCCCGGCACAGTTGACCAGGATGTCCGGCTCGCCGAAGGCGGCCGCCGCCGCGGAAGCAGCGCGGCGCACCCCGGCCCGGTCGGACAGGTCGGCGCTCACCCACGCGACGGCGCCGCCGGCGTCGCGCAGCGACTGGCCGGCCGCGGACAGCCGGGCGGGGTCGCGGGCCACGATCACCACCCGCGCGCCGGCCAGCGCCAGGGCCGACGCCATGGCCTGGCCGATACCGGAACTCCCGCCGGTGACCAGCGCCACCCGGCCCTCAAGAGAGAACAGTTCCGCCAGGAATCCCGTCATGCCCGATTGCTACCACACCCGGGATCCCCCCGGGCGGTAACAGCACCGGACGGGCACCGATCAGGTTGAGCGCGTGCGCGGCCAGGCGGCAGCCGCTGGCCAGCGCTTCCATCGGCGGCTTCTTGTCCTGCCAGGCGGGCAGGAATCCGGCCACGAAGGCGTCGCCCGCTCCCGTTCCGTCGATGACCCGCTCCACCGGAGGTGCCGGGACCCGCACCGGCGGACGGCCGTTGGCGAAGAACAGCGCGCCGTCCCCGCCGAGCTTGATGACCACCTGCGGGTACCAGGCGGTGAGGACCCGGGCGGCCGCCTCCGGGTCGTCCCGGCCGGTGAGCACCCGGGCCTGGGCGACGTTGACGAAGAGCAGCAGGGCGTTGCCGGTCAGCTCGAAGAACGGCTCGGCCCCGACCCGCTCCAGCGGGGCCGCCGACGCGCCGTCGACCGAGGTCGACATGCCGGCCCGGCCCGCGAAGTCGAGTGCCGCCAG
>DASWUW010000699.1:0-12260 GCA_036406335.1 Trebonia sp. | reverse complement strand
GCCTCCGACGTCCCGGTCTGACCCGACGTTTCCTGTCATGATGACGCCATTGGGCCGTTTGCGGTTGCATCCGGTTATCTAGTCATCGAGGCCGGACCTCTTCACGCGAGTGCGGCGCTGCGGGAGACTGGTCTCAGTTGATCTTCGTCTAAGGAGCAGTCGTGGCGATTACCGCAATTCTGGAACTGCAGCTCAAGGCCGGCTCGCAGGAGACCGCGCACAAGGTCATCCACGAAACGCTGGCCGCCACCCGCACCCGCCCCGGCTGCCTGGACGTCCAGGTTCTGGTCGACGCCGACGACCCCAGTCACGTGTCCGTCCTGGAGCAGTGGGAGTCAATCGAGCACGACCGGGCCTACCGGGCCTGGCGGGCCACCCCCGAGGGTGTCTCGGACCTTGGCTCGATTCTGGCCGGGGCGCCCAAGCTCACCCTGTACACGCTGGCCGAGGGCGTCTAGGCAGGCCGGCCGGCCTGCCGCTAGCCATGCAGGTAGGCACACTTCTCGCGGAGCTGGAACGCACCGGCCGGTCGTCCGCCAGCGGCGGCTACCGGCGGTTCGCCTGGACCCGGGAGGACGCCGAGCTGCGGCAGTGGTTCGCGGCCCGGGCGGGTGACCTCGGGCTGGAAGTCACCGAAGACCGGGTAGGTAATCAATGGGCGTGGTGGGGTGACCCCGATGCCGCCGCGGCGGCCGCCCGGCCTGGTGTCGTCACCGGTTCCCACCTGGACTCGGTGCCGGACGGGGGGAACTTCGACGGCCCCCTCGGCGTCGCTTCGTCCCTCGCCGCCGTCGCGGAGCTCAAGCGGGCTGGATTCGTCCCGGGCCGGCCGATCGGCGTGGTCAACTTCACCGACGAAGAGGGCGCCCGGTTCGGCGTGGCCTGCTCCGGCTCCCGCGTGCTCACCGGCGCCCTGGCGCCCGGGCAGGCGCTGGGGCTGAAGGACGCCGACGGGGTGACCATGGCCGAGGCGCTGACCCGGGCCGGGCGCAAGCCGGAACTGGCCGGCCGGGACGACGAGGCCCTGCGCCGGGTCGGCACCTTCGTCGAGCTGCACGTCGAGCAGGGACGCTACCTGGCCGACACGGAGTTTCCGGTCGCGGTCGCGTCCTCCATCTGGGCCCACGGCCGCTGGCGGTTCGACTTCGAGGGGGAGGCCAACCACGCCGGGACGACCCGGCTGGCCGACCGCCGCGACCCCATGCTCGGCCTGGCCGCACTGGTCCTGCAGGCGCGGGAAGCCGCCGTGGAACTCGGCTGCGTCGCCACCGTCGGCAAGGTCCGGGTCGAGCCCAACGGGGTCAACGCGATCCCGTCCCGGGCCGTCGGCTGGCTAGACGCGCGCGGCGCCGACGAAGCCGCGGTCCGCCGGCTGGTGCCGCTGCTGGCCGGGCGGCTCGGGGTCGCCGCCGTCGAGGAGTCGTACACCCCGGACACCGCGTTCGACCCGGCCCTGGCGACGGAGCTCGCCGCCCGGCTCGGCGGCGTCCCGGTTATCGGCACCGGCGCCGGCCACGATGCCGGCGTCCTCGCCGCCCGCGGGGTCCGGTCCGCGATGCTGTTCGTGCGCAACCCGACCGGCGTCTCGCACTCGCCCGCGGAGTACGCCGAGCCGGCCGACTGCGAGGCCGGCGTGCGGGCGCTCACGGCCGGGCTGCGCTCCCTGGCGGGCTGAGCCGCACGGTCCCGGTTTCCGGGTCAGGCGCTGCGCGTGCTGACCTTGGTCCAGGGCTGCGCGGACTTCCCGGCGACCTCGATGAGCCGCTCCAGCCGCGGCCGGGCGACCGTGGCGAGGAACTCCTGGCGCTCCTGGCCGGTGAGGCTGACGGTCTCGCGCCAGATCGAGCGGCCGCCGATGAAACCAGAGGCTCCGCCTTCCTCGGTCGCGATCTGGATGATGTCGGTGAACTGGTCGAAGGGGACGCCCGCGGACAGCACCGCCCAGGGCCGGTCGAGGATCTCCGCCAGCTTCCGGCAGCCTTCCGGCGAACCCGGGTACTCCAGCTTGAGCAGGTCGATGTCCAGGTCGTTGAGGGCCCGGGCGGCCTCGATGATCGCGTTCTCGCGGACCTCGGGGCGGTAGTCTTCCCCCGGGATCTGGTAGATGAGGTTCTCGATGACCACGGGCACGCCGGCGGCGCGGCAGTCGCGGATGATCTCCTCGCAGACGGCCAGTGCCTCCGCCACCAGGTCCGGCTCCCCGGCCGCGGGGGCCGGGCGGTCGGCCCGCAGCTGGATGAAGAACTTATAGGCGTCGCCGCCCTGGTCCAGCAGCCACCGGGCGTTCAGGGCCGGGTCGCGGTGGGTCCGCGGCTCACCCTGGAACGTGCGCCGCTCGGACGGCTCGGCCGCAATCAGCAGTCCGCAGTTGGCGGCGAGCGCGCCCGCTTCCGCGATGGCGGGGACGCCGTAGGTCGGGTCGGACAGCAGGCCGGTGGCGGCCGGCGTCAGCACGCGGGCGACGTCGGCCTTGGCCAGGCGCAGGTCGTCGTCACTGGCCTCGACCCCGACCGCGGTGAACATGCGGCGCAGCGTATTGCGCTGGTCCATGGCGATGATGGAGAACACGTGCTCGTCGTTGGCGATGTCGTCGAGCGTTCCCGTTCGGACTTGTCCTGCGTCGGTCATTTCATTCCTTCTGTAAGGACGCCGGGCGCGGATTCGGCCCGGCCGTCAGGTGACGTCGTTTCCCGGAGGTAGTCGGCGAGGGTGAGGCCCGCGCCGACGAGGGTGAACTGAGCCAGCCGGGCGGCCCCGGTAACCCCTGGCTGGACGACTGGGGAGAAGCTCAGGTCCTTGATGGCGGCCGCCTTGGCCGCGCGCACGCTGGCCATCCGCGTCCAGCCGCCCGCGGCCACGGCCCGCCGGTGCGGGCCGACGACCGGCTCGATGGCGTCGAGCATGAGCCGGGCCTGGCCGGTCGTGTAGCGCACGGCGGCAGTCCAGACCGTGGCCGGGGTAGCGCCGTCGGCGATGCGCAGGACAACGTCGTCCTGGGTGCGCCCGTCGCCGGTTACCGACAGGCCGCCGGGCAGGTCGCCGACGTTGAGGCTGGCCTGGTCGAGCGCGGCCCGGGCCTCGGCTGACCCGGCGCCCAGGGCGGTCAGTACCCGGCGCAGCAGCAGGCCGCCGCTGACCCCGGCCAGCAGCAGGCTGGTGTCCGGCAGCACGTGCCGCCCGATCGACCAGCCCGCGTCCACGATGGCCTGGCGCTGCGGCTCCGCCAGCGTCCCGGGGATGCAGCGGGCCAGCACGTCGGCGGTGCCGGAGGAGTTGAACAGCTCGTCCTTCTCGGTCACCCCGGCGCCGATGGCCGCCACCGGGTGGTCGTGCCCGGCCACGGTCAGCAGGGCGCCCGCGGCCCGGGAATCGACGCCGTCGTGCCTGAGACAGCCCGCCGCGACGCCGGCGGGCCTTATCTCCGGGAGGATCCGGGCCGAGAGCCCCGCTACCGCGGCGGCGGCGGGCCACAGCTCGCCCGTGCCCTGGTCGATGAGGCCGGTCCGGGAAGCCAGCGAGGGCTCGCGGACCAGGTCGCCCCCGAGACCGAAGACGATCCATTCCGGCACGCTGAGCCAGGTCGCCGCGGGGCCGGCCGCACCGCCGCTGGCGCGCAGCCACAGCAGCTTAGCCAGGCTGGCCTGAGCCGACCAGGGCAGGCCGGTGGTGCGCTCGAACGCGGCGGCGAATCCGGGGTCTTCCCGGCTCACCTGCTCCAGCTCACGGGTGCCGCGGTGGTCAAACCAGGCGATTACCGGCCCGGCCGGCCGGCCCGCCCCGCTGAGCAGGACGCCGCTCTCGGCCATGCCGGCCACGCCGATTCCGCGGACCCGGACCGGTCCCCAGGCCGATTCGGCCGCGCCCGCCGCGTGCCCGATCAGTTCGACGGCCAGGTCCAGGAGGCGGTACGGATCCATCTCGGTCTGGCCGAGCGGGCCGCTCTGCCACGAGGTGGGCAGCTCCGCGAAAGCGGTGCCGGGCCGCGACACCAGCTGGGCTACGGCTTTCGCCGAAGTGGTGCCGAGGTCGAGGCCGAGGACGACATCCGTGCGCTGAGTCATGGGCGTAGCTCCCCTGAGCCGCGTTCGATGATCGTGGCCGGCACCCGGATGCGCTCGACCGGGAGCGTCGGCTGGGCCAGGCGGTCCAGCAGCCGCGCGGCCGCCGCGCGGCCGATCTCGTGAGCGGGATGGTTCACGACGGTGACCGCCGGACGCAGGGCATCAGCCATGGGGAAGTCGCCAAACGAGACCAGGGCAATGTCCGTCCGTCCGGTTGAGTGCAGGACCGGCACGACGCCCAGGGAGGCCCGCGTGGTGGCGCTCAGGATGGCGGTCGGCGGCCGGCCGCTGTTCACCAGGGCGGACACCGCCCGCGCGGCCGCCTGGCTGGTTGCGGCGCTACAGTCGACCAGGCTTTCGTCCGCCTCGAGGCCGTGCTGGGCCCGGGCGTCGCGGTAGCCCTGCAGCCGGGCGGCCGAGGTCGGGATGGCCGGGGTGTCGCCGACGTAGGCGATGCGCCGGTGACCGTGCCGGATGAGATGCACCGTGGCGGCAAACGCGGCCTGGTGGTCGTCGATCTCGACCAGGTCGGCGGACAGGCCGGGGGCCGGGCGGTCGACGAGGACGACCGGCACGCGCGCGGTGTCGAGCCAGGAGTGGTCATCGCCGGTGGGGCAGAGCAGCAGCCCGGAGACCCGCCGCTGCATCATGCGCTCGATGACGTCCTGTTCCCGGTGCGGGTCACGCCGGGTGCTGGTAACCAGCACGGACCGGCCGTGCCGGGACATCTTCAGCTCTACTGCGTCTATGACCTCGGCGAAGAACGGATCGGAGATCGACTCCACCACGAACCCGACCGCGGTGTCGGTGCCCGCCCGCAGCGACCGGGCCATCTCATCCGGCCGGAAGCGCAGATCGGCCATGATCGTCCGGACCCGCTGGCGGGTTTCCGGTGCGACCCGCGGGTCGTCGTTGAGCACGCGCGAGGCGGTCCGCAGGCTGACCCCGGCCGCCTGCGCGACGTCAAGCAGCCGGGCCGTTCCGAGGGGCTGAGACATATGATCTCCATCTATGCCATCGATGGCACATCTTGATTGTGCCTGATCGTGCCATCGATGGCAACCGCTAGCGCGAGAGGTGGCGGAGTACCGCGTCAACCAGTTCCGCGGCCGGGCGGGTGGCCTCCAGGGCCAGGTGCGGGATGACCGGCGGCCCGAGGTCCAGTCCGGCCAGGTAGGACGCGGGATCGCGGATCTTGTTCTCGTCGCGGGCGGCGCCGCGCCCGGTCAGCCGGCGGATCAGCTCCTGCGCCGGCAGGTGCAGCCAGACCATCGTGGCCGGGGCCGGGATCCGGCGCGTGGTGGCCGCCCAGGCGGAAGGCCGGGACCGTTCGGCGCTGAAGGGGGCGACGAGCACGACCGGGCGGCCGGCCCGCAGGTTGTCCCCGGCCAGGTCGAGCAGGGTGTTGTAGCGCGCGTCGCGGGTCAGCCGGGCCAGTTCCGGGTCGTCCAGGTCGCGGGTGCCGGCCAGCCCGGACACCACCCGGGTCAGCGGACCGGTGGCGACGTCGAGGTCGAGCAGCGCGGCCTCCAGCCGCGGAGCCAGGGCGGCGGCCAGGGTGGACTTTCCCGTCGCGGGCGGACCGCCGATCAGCACGGCGGCAAGCTCGCTCACTGCGTTCGCGGGACGCGCAGTGTTTCCTGGTTCGCTCGCAAGCTCGCTCACTGCGTTCGCGGGACGCGCAGTGTTTCCTGGTTCGCCAGCGCGGTGGCCGCGGCCGGGCTCAGCGGAAGCGAGGGGAACAGCAGGGCCTGGTAGGAGTGGTACACGTCCGGCTTGCCGGACCAGGTGGACGTGGCCGGGGTCATGTCCGGAGCGAGCTCCTGCCACCAGCCGCCGCCGTCGCGGTCGATGAAGTAGCGGTCGATCTCACCCCACCAGCGCGCCGCGGCCGCGGCGAAGCGCTCCTGCCCGGTGCGCCGGTACAGTGCGTCGGCGGCGAGGACGGCCTCGCACACCACCCAGTGCAGCCGCGCGGCGACGACCGGCTTGCCGTCCGCGCCGACGGTGTAGAGCAGCCCCGGGTGGCCGTCGCGGTCCTCGCCGTCGGCGACGGCCTGGTCGAAGAGGGCGGCCGCCGCCTCCGGCAGCCACCCGGCCGACGGGCCCGCTGCCGTCTGCGCGGCCTCCAGGTCCAGCAGCAGCCGGGCCCATTCGAAGGAATGACCCGGTGTGGTGCCGTAGGGGCGGAACTGGTCGCTGGGACGGTCGATGTTGTAGTCCGGCTGGGGCCGCCACTGCGCGTCGTAGTGCTCGGGGAGCCGCCAGGAGTTGGCCCGGGCGTACCGGCCGATGAGGCGGGCGGCGATCGAGGCGGCGCGCGCGTGCCAGGCGGGATCTCCGGTGGCGTCGCCCGCGGCGAGATAGGCCTCGACCGAGTGCATGTTGCTGTTGGCCCCGCGGTACGGCTCGGACTGGGTGAAGTCAGCGTTCCAGGATTCCACCGCGCAGCCTTCCGCCTCGGACCAGAAGTGCTCGTTGACGGCGGCGGCCGCGGCCGCGAGGACGGCCTCGGCGCCGGGAATCCCGGCGGCGGCCGCGCTGGACGCCGCCAGCAGGACGTGCGCGTGCCCGTAGTTCGCCTTGACCGGGTCGGTGACCTGCCCGGAGTAACTGACCTCAGAGAACCAGCCGCCGTTGGCGGGGTCGGCGTAGCGGCTGGCGAAGGCGCCGAGCCCGGACGCGGCCAGGGAGTCCGCCCCCGTTACCCCCTGCAGGTGCGCCAGTGCGAAGACGTGGGTCATCCGCGCGTTGATGTACAGCGGGCACGGCTGCGCCTGGTCCACCGTGCCGTCGTCGCCGAGCCAGCCGAACCCGCCGCCCGGCAGCGCGGCGCCGCGTCCGAAGGCGATCAGCCGGCTCGCCTCGGCCTCGCGCCACCGGGCCGATCCCGGCTGGGCCGATCCGGGCTGGGCCGATCCGGGCTGGGCTGTCCCTGGCTCGCTCACTTGGTTCCTTCTCTGTTCCTGCTGGCGGTTGCTGGTCATGCCCGCGGGCGCAGCTCGCCGGACCCTCTCGGGATCAGGCGGACCGGCAGCACGGTGCGGCGGCGCGGCTCGGCCTGCGGGTCTTCGATGCGCGCCAGGAGCCTTTCCGCCGCGACGTGCCCCAGCCGGGGCGCGTCCTGGTCGACGACGGTGATCGCCGGGGTGAGGGCGGTCGCCATCGGAAAATCCCCAAATCCGACCACGGCGATATCGGTGCGCTCCGCCTGGTGCAGCGCTTGGACGAGCGCCATGGTGCAGAGGATATTGGAAGAGAACACGGCCGTGGGCGCATTCGGCTCGTCCAGCCGCTTCACCAGCGCGGCCGCGGCTTCGTCGGCCGACTCGGCAGGCATGCAGATGAGACCGGGGCTGGTGTCCAGGCCGTGCTCGGCCACGGCGGAGCGGTAACCCTTCAGCCGGCGCCGGGTGGTGGCCACCGGGACGGTGACGTCGAGGAAGGCCACCCGCCGGTGGCCGTGACGGGCGAGGTGGGCGACCGCCTCGCGCGCGCCGCCCAGGTCGTCCTCGATCACGTACACGCCGGAGAGTCCCTTCGGTGCCCGGTCAACGAACACCATCGGTGTCCGTGCCTCCCAGGGCGCCAGGTAGGACTGGTCCTCGCTCACGCAGGCCACGATCAGGCCGCTGATCTGCCGCCGCAGCAGGGCCTCGAGGGCCGCGCGCTCCCGGTCGGCGGCCTGGGCCCGGCGGCCCCCGTGGAACAGGCTGGTGATCACGACCGCCATGCCCCGCCCGATCAGGTCGGCCTCGATGCCGCCGGCCATCGCGGCGAAGAACGGGTCCGCGATAGCGGGAACGGCCAGGCCGATCGCGTCGTCGGCGCCGACCCGGAAGCTCCGGGCCAGCATGTTGGGCACGTAGTTCAGTTTCTGCATCGCCCAGCGGACCCGCTCGCGCGTCTCCGCCGTCACGTGAGGGTCGTCGTTGAACACCCGCGACACGGTCTTCGCGCTAACTCCGGCGACGCGAGCGACGTCTCGCATGGTGGTCATCAGGGATCGCCTCCAGATTGGGCGCCCGCTCCGGCGACCGCGGGAGCTTGCCCGGCCGATTCGAGCAGCGCCGCTCCCAGGGCGGCCGGTCCCCCGGTTAAGGCGCCGGGGGACCGGCCGCTCGGGATACTATCAGCGGCTGGTTAGCAGGACGTCTTGTAGATCGCCGCCTGGCTGGCCGCCGAATTGATGTTGGCGCTGGTGATGATGGTGGACTTGGTGCCGATCTTGGCCGTGACCGGCTTGCCCGACAGCGCCGCGATCGCCTGGTCCACCGCGTCGGTCCCGATCGTGTAGGGCGACTGGGCGATGAGCGCCTGCACGGTGCCCTGCTTCAGCGCCGCGATCTGGTCCGGGTCCGCGTCAAAGCCGACGATCTTGACCTTGCCCGACTTGCCGGCCTGGCGGATGCCGGTGGCGGCGCCCTCCGCGGAGAACAGGTTGGTGGCGAAGATGGCGGTGATGCCCGGGTTCTTCTGCAGCTCGGCCAGCGTGACCTGGGCGGCCAGCGCCGCGGTGTCGTTGTCGTACTGCACCCCGACGTAGGAGTACTTCGAGTCGGCCTTGGCCGCGGCGGCGAAGCCCGCCGTGCGCTGGTCGGTGGTGCTGATGCCGGGCTTGGTGTTCACCACGAAGACCTGGCCGCCGCCGGGCACCAGCTGCTTGACCGCGGCGAAGGCGGACGCCCCGCCGGCCAGGTTGTCCGACGAGATCTGCGAGACGGTCCCCGACGGGTCGGTCAGCGTGGTGTCGACCAGCACGACCTTGATGCCGGCCGCCAGGGCCGCGGCGATGGGCGCCCGGCTGGCGGTGACGTCGTCCGGAGCGATCAGGATGGCGTCCGGGTGAGCGGCGGTGACCGACTCGATGATCGGGTTCTGCAGGGTGGAGTCGAACTGCGCGGGCCCCTGGATGTTGGCCGTGGCCCCCATCTTGGTGGCCTCGGCCTGGATCCCGCAGCCCATGGTGACGTAGAAGCCGTCGCCGGCCACGCCCTGGATGAAGGTGAGCTTGTAGGCCTTGCCGCTGCTGGCCGACCCGCTGCTGGCTGACCCGCTGCTGGCCGCGCCGGAGGCGGCCGCACTGGTGGACCCGCCGGACGCGGCGGTCGACGAACTGGATGACGAGCACGCTGCTGCGCCGCCGAGCAGCAGCGCCGCTGCCGCGCCTGCGGCTGGTATCGACAAGGACCGCTTCATTCCTGCTCCTTCGGGTGAACTTCTGACTTCGGCTGCCGGTCCCCCCGGCTGACGCCGGTGCCGCCCTGTATGCGTACGGAAGCTGGTCGCTCCCGCCCGCCGACCGGCATGTTTAGCTGCTGGCAACCTGGTGGAAACATATGGGTTGATGGTGCAGCAGCCATGTCACCGATGTCAAGAAACTTGGCCCCGGTATTTTCCCAGCTACATAGGCGGACTTGAATAGGCTTGTCCTGTTATGGAAACAGGTCTTGACATCGGTGACATGAGGAGGGACCCTCGTCCTAACCCATTGCGGGATGGTTACAGCGGCGTTTCGGCGCCGGGTGACGGACTCGGCGGCTGCGCCGTCTGGAGTCGCTTCCGTGATCGATAAGGAGTGGTTCGATGAGCCCAGCGCTGGAAGCACGGGACATTACGAAGGTGTACGGCCACGTGAGCGCGCTGTCCGGCGCCAACTTCGACGTGGACGAGGGTGAGGTGGTCGCCCTCATCGGAGACAACGGCGCGGGCAAGAGCACCCTGGTCAAGATCTTGTCCGGTACCGAGACGCCGACCTCGGGGGAGATCCTGATCGATGGCCAGCCGGTGACGATCAGCGGGCCGCTGGACGCGCGCAGGCACGGCATCGAGACCGTCTACCAGGACCTGGCCCTGGCCCCGCATCTCAATCCGGTGCAGAACATGTACCTGGGCCGCGAGATCATGCGTCCGGGAATCCTGGGCCGCCTCGGGTTCATGGACAAGGCGCAGATGCGGGCCGGCAGCATGAAGGCGTTCGACGACCTGGGCGCGACCGTGCGCAACTACTCCGGCACCGTCGGCGCGATGTCCGGCGGCCAGAAGCAGGCCGTCGCGGTCGCCCGGGCGGCTGCCTGGGGCAAGCGGGTCATCCTGCTCGACGAGCCGACCGCCGCTCTCGGCGTGGTGCAGACCAAGGGCGTGCTGGACCTGATCCGCCGGGTGCGCGAGCGCGGGCTCGGCGTGGTGTTCATCAGCCACTCGATGCCCGCCGTGATGGAGGTCGCCGACCGGGTGGAGGTCATGCGGCTCGGCCACCGGGTCGCCACTTACCGAACCAAGGACGTAACGATGGAGCAGCTGGTCGGGGCCATGACCGGCGCCGTGACCCAGGAGACCGAGTCATGACCGAGACCACCACGCCGCCGGCCCAGGTCGTGCCGAGCGAAGAGGTATCGTCTGGCCTGCTAGCCCGGCTCAGCCGGCTCCAGGCGCTGCAGATCATCGCCGTGCTGGCCGTGATCGTCATCATCTTCGCGGCGGACAAGCCGAATAGCTTCCTGACCGTGTTCAACATCCGCGGGATCGTGCAGAACACCTCCATCCTGGCCGTGCTCGGGGTCGGGATGACCTTCGTCATCATCACCGGCGGCATCGACCTCTCGGTCGGCAGCGTGCTCGTGTTCAGCGGCGTCGTCGGCGACAAGGCGATGGCGGCCGTGGGCGGCGGGCAGGGCTGGGGCTCGGCCCTCGTCGGCCTGGTGGTCTGCATCGGCTGCGGGCTCGGCTGGGGCCTGATCAACGGGTTCTTCATCGCCCGGGCCAAGGTTCCGCCGCTCATCGTCACCCTCGGCACCCTCGGTGCGGCCCTGGGGCTGGCGCAGGTGATCACCGGGGGCGTCGACCTGCGCGACATCCCGACCGTCATGGTCAACGACGTCGGCTTCGGCAACCTGGTCTGGCAGATTCCCTGGCTGGCGGTCATCGCGGCGATCGTCGTGATCCTCGGCATCGTGCTGCTGCACCGCACCCGCTTCGGGCTGCACACCTACGCGATCGGGTCCAACCCCGAGGCGGGCCGTCGTTCCGGCCTGAACGTGCCCGGGCAGCTGATGACCATCTACGCCCTGTCCGGCCTGCTCGCCGGGTTCGCCGGCTGGCTCAACCTGGCCTTCTTCCAGTCGACCACCATCAGCGGCCAGAGCACGACCAACCTCAGCGTGATCGCCGGCGTCGTCATCGGCGGCACCAGCCTGTTCGGCGGCTACGGGTCCATCTTCGGCAGCATCGTCGGCCTGTTCATCCCGGCCACCCTGCAGGACGGATTCGTCATCATCGGCATCCAGCCGTTCTGGCAGGAGGTCGTGGTGGGCGCCGTGCTCATCGCCGCGGTCTACGTCGACCAGCAGCGGCGCACCGCCGCCCTGCGCGGCGGACGGGTGTCCGGCCGCGGTCTGCTCGCTCACCTGACCAGCAGCCGGGCGGCGGCGCCAACCCGGGAGTGAGCGCGGGCCCGCACATCGCGGCCGCGTGCGCGGAACATCCGTCGCGCGCCGTCCGGCCACCCCGCTCAGCCGCCTAGGAGCAGTATGAAAGCCGTTGTCTACGATTCGCCGCGCAACTTCCGCATCACGGAGGTCCCGACCCCGGAGCCGGGACCGGGCGAGGTGCGCGTCCGGGTCCGGCAAACCGGGATCTGCGGAACCGACCTCCATATTCACAACGGCAAGTTCTTCGCCGAGTTCCCGCTGACCCCGGGCCACGAGCTGGTCGGGCCGGTAGACGCGCTCGGCCCGGGCACCCAGGGGTTCAGCGTCGGCGAGTACGTCGCGGTCAACCCCAACATGAACTGCGGGCACTGCGAGTACTGCCGGGCCGGCCGCCCGCTGATGTGCGCCAGCCTCAAGGGACTCGGCACCAACTGGCCCGGGTCCTTCGCCGAGTACGTCGTGGTGCCCGCCGCCCTGGTCTTCTCGGTGGACGGCATCGACCCGGACACGTCCGTGTTCACCGAGCCGACCGCGTGCGCCATGCACGGGCTGGCGACGCTGAGCCCCCCGGCGGGCAGCTCGGCCCTGGTGTTCGGGGCCGGCCCCACCGGCCTGCTGCTGGCCCAGCTCATCGCGCGCGGCGGGGCCGCCAGCGTGACCGTGGCGGCCTCGTCGGCCTTCAAGCTCGCCCGGGCGGCCGAGCTCGGGATCGACGCGACGTTCCTGATGGACCGGGCTGACCTGGCCGGCGACGCAGCCCGGCTGAAGA
>DASWUW010000698.1:0-5129 GCA_036406335.1 Trebonia sp. | reverse complement strand
GCAGCGGGATGTCCACGTGCACGCCCTTCGGCACGTAGATGAAGGAGCCGCCGGACCAGGTAGCGGTGTTCAGCGCGGCGAACTTGTTGTCGCCGGCCGGGATCACCGTGCCGTAGTACTCCCGGAACAGCTCCGGGTACTCCCTGAGCGCGGAGTCGGTGTCGAGGAAGATGACACCCTTCTCCGCCAGGTCCTCGCGGATCTTGTGGTAGACGACCTCGGACTCGTACTGGGCGGCGACACCGGAGATGAGACGCTGCTTCTCCGCCTCGGGGATACCGAGCTTGTCGTAGGTGTTCTTGATGTCCGCCGGCAGGTCGTCCCAGGACTCCGCCTGCTTCTCGGTGGAGCGGACGAAGTACTTGATGTTGTCGAAGTCGATACCGGACAGGTCCGAGCCCCAGCTGGGCATGGGCTTGCGGCCGAAGTACTTCAGTCCCTTGAGCCGGTTCTCGAGCATCCACTCGGGTTCGTTCTTCCGGGCGGAGATGTCGCGGACCACCTCTTCGGACAGCCCGCGACGGGCGGACGCGCCGGCCACGTCGGAGTCGGCCCAGCCGAACTTGTAAGTGCCCAGCCCTTCGAGCTGGTCATTCGTGGTGGTCGTCATATGTCAGAGCCCTCCGGACCCGTTGGCTGTTCATTCGTGCGGTGCTTCCCGAGATACTTGGCGCTGTCCGGAAGACTCGGGTCTTCCGGAGTACTCGGGCAGGTGACGTGCGTGGTGCAGATCCCGTCGCCGTGGGCGATCGTCGCGAGGCGCCGCACCGGGGTGCCGAGCAGCCGCCCGAACGCCTCCGTTTCCGCCTCGCACAGCTGCGGGAACTCGGCCGCGACGTGCGCGACCGGGCAGTGGTGCTGGCAGATCTGCTCACCATTGCTAACAACTCC
This sequence comes from Trebonia sp., assembly GCA_036406335.1. Taxonomy (GTDB): domain Bacteria; phylum Actinomycetota; class Actinomycetes; order Streptosporangiales; family Streptosporangiaceae; genus Trebonia. The sequence goes on along the minus strand of DASWUW010000698.1, from coordinate 4,238 downwards.
GGCCCCGCCGGCCATACCGGCCGGCCCGATGCCGGGCGCCGGGCCCGCCGCGGCGGCGTAGCCGTCAGCCGACAGCGCGGCGGCCAGGGCCTGTACCCGGGTGTGGAGGTCGGCGGCCTGGGCTACCACCGGCGCGTACCGGCGCTCGGTCTCCGCGACCTGCTGCCGGGCGAAGTCGGCGACCGCCTGCGGCCCGCAGGACTGCTCGAGGAACCGCAGGGCGCTGGTTGCCAGGTCGTCGTAGGTATGCTCGAAGGCGCTGCGCCCGGCGTCGGTGATGACAAAGACCTTGGCCGGGCGTCCCCGCCCCCGGTTCCCGTAGGTCCGGGCGGTACGCGTCTCGATCATGCCGTCGGCGATCAGGTTGTCCAGGTGCCGCCGGATGGCGGCGGGCGTCAGGCTGAGCCGCCCGCCCAGGGTGGCCGCGGTGGCCGGGCCGAGTTCCAGGATGAGCCGGGCGACCTGGCCGCGGGTACCCCGCTCGCCGGCAGGCGCGTGCACGCCGGCGTCGCGCACGCTGTTTCTCGTGGCGGCGCCGGGCGCTGGTACCTGCCCGGCCTTTTTCACAACACCAGTGTGCCGTAAATGAGGGGGCCGTGGCAAGTTTTTCCCAACGCCGGCGTGACGTAAATCACCGGCCCGCGCCGTTCAGTCCTCCGGGTGGAAGCGGTAGGCCCCGTCCGGGCCGGGCGCGATGGGGCGGACCTCGGTCACCGCATCGGGGTTGAGCGGGCCGTAGATGTGCGGGAAAGGCAGCTCGGCGCCCGGCACGTTCTCGTAGCGGATCTCGGCGCGCACCCGGTCGGTGTCGATGACTAGGACGAGCAGCTCACCGGGGACGTCGCGGTAGAACTTGTTCGCGGTCCGGGCCACCTGGGACGCCTGCGAGGCGTGGATGAACCCCTCCTGCGCCAGGGTCGTGCCGGCCGAGGAGCGGGTGTACTCGCCGTCGGCCAGCGCCCGCTCCCAGTCGGCGCGGCGGGCGATGTGGTAGATACGGCTCACGGCGGTCACGTTACTACCGGTGCTCCCGTGGTAGCTGTCCCGGTGCCGGGCACCGGGACGCCGGCGAACCATTCGGGGAACCCTTACGTGTCCCTAGGCAAGAGCGCTATTGTTTGTGGGCTTCGCAGTTGCCCCCGGTGGGCAGGCATGCCATACCGAATTTGAACTCCCAGGTGCATTATGGAAGCACTGTGAAGGAACTGGATGGATAAGGCTTCGCCGCCGCCTGACGTCACCGACCAGCTCGACGTGGCCATCGCGCACGACGGGCGGGTGATCGCGATCAGCGACCTGCACCTCCCGCCCGAACGGACGACGGTGTCCGGCCGCAGCTGCGAGGTTCTCGCCCGCCGGCTGTCGGAGCCGGGGCCGCTGACCGTGATCCTGGCGGGCGACATCGTGGAGATGCTGGCCTACCCCGACCGCTCCGCCGCCGAGGTGCTCGACGCGCACGACGACCTGTGCCAGGCGCTGGCCCGGGTGATCGAGCGGGGCGGCGAGGTCATCTACACCGTCGGGAACCACGACTGCGACCTGGCCTGGGACCTGAAGGCGGCGACGGCGGTGCGCGAGGCCACCGGGGCCAAGCTGTGCCTGGCCGCGGACCTGGTGCTGCCCGGCGGGCAGCGGATCCGGATAGAGCACGGCCACCAGATCGACCCGTACAACTGCTTCCACGACCCCCGCAACCCCCTCGACACTCCCCTGGGCCATCACATCGTCCGCGAGGTGATGCCGAAGATCGAGTGGCTCGGCCGCGACTGGCTCACCGGCGCGCACGAGATGGCCGACCCGGCGGACTTCCCCTCGTTCCTCGCCTCCCGGCTGGTCTACCGGAAGCTGGGCCGTCACCTGTGGTGGGTCGTCCTCGCGCCCATCGTGCTGGTGGCCCTGGTGCTGCCCCAGATCGAGCGGGTCGGGGACCACTACCCGGGGGCCGGCCGCTGGCTGCACGACGGGGAAATCCTCGGCTACGGGGCGCTGGTCGACATCGCGATCATCGCGCTGGTCATCGCCATCGTCTCCCGGCGGGCCTGGACCTCGCTCAGCGCCCTGGCGCTGGCCGGGCGCGGCTACAGCCAGAACTCCGCTGCCCGGCAGCGCGCCGACGACCTCATCGCCGACGGGTACACGGGCTACCTGTCCGGGCATACCCACCACCCGGAGCTGCACGCGCACGGCGACGGGTTCTACGGCAACACCGGGTCGTGCACCTCGGTCGTCGAGGCGATCGAGACGATCCACGGCATGCCGCCGGTCTACCTGCGCACCCAGCAGCTGTCCTGGCTGGAGATCACCGCCGGGCCCGCGCAAGCGGGCCGGCCGCCGGGTTCCGGGCCGGCGGCCGCCGTACCCGCCTGCCACGCCCAGCTCAAGTCGGCCCGGGTGGAGCTGCCGGGCGCGACCCGGTTCGAGCGCTTCCTCGCCTCCGCGCGCAACCCGCACGCGGCCGCTCCGCGCTCGGTGGCCGCGTGGCCCGAGGGCCCGGACTGGCCCATCGAGGAGAGCGCGCGGGGCAACCTGAAGAAGGCCGGGAAAGCCCCCAAAGACAGCTGCTAGCGGCAGGCAAACTACTACAGATTGTCGGACCCGGCCCGCACGCCGGGCGTCCGCGGCCTTTAGACTGCGTGCGTGAGCAATCCCCCCGCCGTCGAGATCTCCGGCATGGTCAAGCGGTACGGTTCCGCGACCGCCGTCGACGGCCTCAGCCTCACCGCGGGCCGGGGCGAGGTCACCGCGATCCTGGGGCCGAACGGCGCGGGCAAGACCACCACCGTCGAGGTGTGCGAGGGGTACCGGAGCGCGGACGGAGGGACGGTCCGGGTGCTCGGCCTGGATCCCGTCCGGGACGCCGCCCGGCTGAAGCCCCGGGTGGGCGTGATGCTCCAGGCGGGCGGTATCCCGCCCGCCGTCCCGGCAGGCGAGTACCTCCGGACGGTAAGCCGGTTCCATGTGAAACCACACGACCCGGCGTGGCTCCTTGACATCGTGGGGCTGACCAGCCACGCGAAGACCCCGTACAAGCGGCTGTCCGGCGGCCAGCAGCAGCGGCTGTCGCTCGCCGCGGCCGTACTCGGACGCCCAGACCTGGTGTTTCTCGACGAGCCGACCGCGGGGATGGACCCGCAGGCCCGGCACGCGACCTGGGACCTGGTGGCCGCGCTGCGCAACGACGGGGTGAGCGTGATCCTGACCACGCACTTCATGGAGGAAGCGGAGCGGCTCGCCGACCACGTGGTCATCATCGATCACGGCCGGGTGGTCGCCGACGGGGCTCCCGCCCAGCTCACCGGGTCGGCCGGGCAGCTGCGGTTCCGCGCCGAGGCCGGGCTGGACATCGACAGCCTGCTGACCGCGCTGCCGGCCGGCAGCGCGGCCAAGGAGTCCCCGGCCGGCCACTACCTGATCGAGGTGCCCGGCGGGACGGTCAAGCCGGCCCTGCTGGCCGCGGTCACCGCCTGGTGCGCCGACCGCGGCGTGCTGCCGAGCAGCCTGCAGATCGAGTCGCGCACGCTCGAAGACGTCTTCCTCGAGCTCACCGGAAAGGACCTGAGGGGTTGATGACCCAGCCGACCGCCGGGCAGGCCCCGGCAGCAGCGGGCACCGAGCCGGGTGCCTGGCCCGCGGGCACCTGGTCCCCCGATCCCGGCGCCGCGCCGCTGCGCCGGATGATCGCCGCCCAGGCGCTGCAGGAGGCCCGGCAGCTGCTGCGCAACGGCGAGCAGCTGACCCTCACCCTGGTCATCCCGCTGCTGCTGCTGGCCGCGTTCAGCCTGGAGCCGCTGATCGACTTCGGCGGCGGCTACACCAGGATCGACTTCCTCGCCCCGGGGGTGATCGCCCTCGCGGTCATGTCCACCGCGTTCACCAGCCAGGCCATCGCCACCGGGTTCGAGCGCCGGTACGGGGTGCTGAAGCGGCTGGGCGCCACTCCCCTGTCGCGGGCCGGCCTGATCACCGCCAAGACCGCCACCGTGATCGTCATCGAGCTGCTTCAGGCGGCCATCATCCTGCTGGTCGCGCTCGCGCTCGGCTGGAAGCCGGACGCTGCCGCGGCCGCGGTGGCCGTGGTGCCGCTGCTGGTACTGCTCGGCACCGCCGCCTTCAGCGGGTTCGCGCTGCTGCTGGCCGGGACGCTGCGGGCCGAGGCGACCCTGGCGGGAGCCAACCTCATCTACGTGGTGCTGCTGGGCATCGGCGGCGTGGTCTTCCCGCTGACCAAGTTCCCGGCG